>CALPOS020000186.1 GCA_943325255.2 Sphingobacterium thalpophilum | reverse complement strand
TAAATATTTTGCAATGCTCCACCTCGGTAGCATGATCCACCATAGTATGTCGTAATGCTTGAAACTTGTTAATCGTTGTTCCAAATGCTTCCCGTTGACTCATATAATCAATGGTATAGTCAATCGCATATTCGGCTCGTGCATGGGCATTGATCGCCATAATGAGTCGCTCTAAAGCAAAATGCTGCATGATGTATGGGAATCCTTTTCCTTCTTCACCCATTAAGTTCTCCAATGGAATCTCAACATTGTCAAATGAAATCTCAGCAGTATCGGATGCTCTCCAGCCCAACTTATCCAATTTTGTTGCTGCAATTCCTTTGAGATTGGTATCCATCAAAAATATACTGATTCCTTTATTTCCTTGGTCTGGACTTGTCTTTGCCGCCACCACATAATAATCGGCGTAGACACCATTAGTTATAAATGTCTTCGATCCATTGATCACATATTTATCACCTTTCTTCACTGCTGTCGTTCGCATACCTGCTACATCGCTTCCGCCAAAAGGTTCGGTAATGCATAAGGCTCCTATTTTATCTCCCAAAATACTTGGCGCCAAATAATCCTGCTTGATTCGCTCGTCACCTTCAGCATTTAAGTGTGTCATAGCCAAATATGCGTGTGCCCACATGGCAGCAGCAAAACCGGAAGATTTTATTTTCTGAAGTTCTTCTAAAAACACAACCGTATAAAAAAGATCTAAATTCATTCCGCCATAAGCCTCTGGATACGCCATACCGAAAAAACCCATCTCCCCAAACTTTTTCCAAATAAAGCGGTCTATTGTGCCTGTTTTTTCCCATTTTTCAATGTGAGGTACCACTTCCATTCTTAAAAAATCTTGAAAACTCTTTCGAAACAATTCGTGTTCTTCTGTAAAATATACTGAATTCATAGGACTTAGGCTTTTTTTTAGAATTCCAAATATAAGGCAATAATTTTTATCCTATCAACAGGAAATCCCGAAATTTTTGTTAAATCCTCAATATTTTTAAACTGCCCATTCATGCTTCGGTAAGCAACAATATTTCTCGCTAGCGCATACTTAAAATACGGCAATTGCATAAGCTCTTTAATCGTTGCCGTATTGATATTAATCCGTTGAAAAGTTGGCAGTTCTTTGACAACAAATTCTTCGCGTAAACTTGCAATCACCTCCGCTGACAATCCCCAAACATCCTCGAGTTGATCCATGCTAACAAAACCACCATGTTTTGCTCGTTCTTTCAATATTCGAGTAGAAAGTCCATCTCCAATGCCATACACTTTCTTTAAGTCTTCTGCAGTAGCTTTATTAATGTCTATAGGAGTCTTTACTTCGTTCTTCTTAGTACTAAAAACCTTGGATTTCTCAGTATACCTTTTAGATACCCAATCAGGAAATTTAAAACGCGGAGAAATTTTATTCAATAAAGAGTCAGATACTTTAGTTACTTCTTGAAACTCCTCAGCAGAATTGACAAAGCGATTGGATTTTCGAAAAGCCAGCAGCCTGTCAATTTCTTCCACCGACATTCCCAGCTGATACCCTTTAAAATCGGTAATGAAATTAGGATTGAAAGGCCTGACAACAAACTGTTTCTTTTTTGCATATCCGCTGGTAGCATCGGAAGTAGTTGCATGAGACAACCAGTGCTTTTCTTGAACAGCATTACTTTCGGTCGGTGTTTTAAAATCAATCCAAAAATAAAGCACCTGAAAGACCACGGCACAAGAAAGAAAAATAAAAATGCCGGAACGTTGCGATTTTGAAAATTGGAAATACGAAGAATAAAATGAAGGTTTCATTGGTTTGGCGTTTAAATTAGTAAATGGCGTTGAAAGTTGTAGGTTGTAGGTTATAAATCGAAAACAGAGCTTCGTTTGGCGCGAATCAAATCCTTAAGTTTAAGCCAGAATGCCAAGGTCAAATAAACCCCGAACCACAGTCCAGCAGTAACAAATGAAATATAAATGAAAAACAACCGCACACTATTGGCGCGCATTCCCAATCGATCCGCCAATCGCGACGAAACGTGGAAACCGTGTTTTTCAAAAAAGTACTTCAGTTGAATGACTAGTGACATTGAATTGATAATTGATAATTGATAATTGATAATTGATAATTGATAATTGATAATTGATAATTGATAATGTAAAATTAAACTATTATTTGTTGTCTTTCAATAATTCGATTCCGACGTCGCATTCTAAACATCTGCTCTTACTACAGTACTCATTTCTTAGTTGCAAAAGAGATTGGCTACCAAAAGCGCTCTCGGCAACAATGCCAATAGTTTGAAATTTTTGAATGGTACTATTTTGTTCCGCTTTGATACTTTCTAATAGCACTATTCCCTCTTCAATATTTTCTTTTCCAAGGCTTTTAGCAAAAGCAAACTGGATTGGCACAATCGTATTAATGATGATAAGATCAATAAAAGATTTGGTCAATGCCTTTTTTCTTGTCTGGCTAGCACGGTCAAATTGGTAATGATTTTGCCAGTAAGGTGATGCCGAAACCTGAAAAATCTGATACAAGAGCACACTCGAATTCGCATTCAAAATTTTTGAAAACAAATTCAAATGAGTTCCATATAAATTTGCCAACTGCGAAAGTCGAATCGTCGGGAAATTATCAGGACGAAGACGAAAAAACTGAACCGGTTCAAGAATCGGCAATTCCAACTGATATTTATGGACTAAATAGTTGAATTTTGCTCTTAACCTAGAATAATAGACATCTTCTTTTTCGTCGTTCAGCAAACCTGATATTCCAAGAAGCAACGCTTCGATGCTCTCTGCAGTATCACTTTCTTTCCTGAGAATTGAAAATGGAATTGACAATGCAATCTTAAAGAAAACAGCTCCATTGGTATTCAAACCAAAATTTTTTGCTAATAAGCAGAAAAGTGTCGCTTCCCAATCATTATTGGTTTGCTTGAGTACGAAGTCAATCAATTCCGATTTACGTTCTAATCTTTCAAAAAACAAACGTTCTTTCCAATTTCTAATAATGAAACTGGGCAATTGACTCAATTGATTTTCACAATAAATCCAAGTTTTAGGGACGACAAGCGATTGGTATCTCGAAAGTGTTTCTTGATCAACAAAATTCTTTAGTTCAAGCGTTGGAATCTCACTATTGTCTTTTCGAAAAATACGAACATTATGTTGCCAAACTACGTGAAGTATTACGTTGTCGTATGCCTCATCTTTTTCGTGATGATGAACATACCAATCAGAGGATTGCAAGTGAATTTCGACATTACCCGCCCATTTCTGATTTTCAATAATAATTTGTGCATTGAAAAAATCAGGTCCGGCCAATTGCAGATAGTCGCCTGAATGGATAATTGTGATGGGTTGGTGATTGGTGGTGTGCAAATTTGAAGTATGAAACTTCTTAAATTTCCAAAGATAATGGAGAAAATCTTCTTTCATAATATTCAATTTAGATGGCGTGTAATAGAAGTACTAAGATAAAAAAAATATCTTACACGCAAGCCAAATTGATTTATGAAATTATTTCAATAGATACAGTTTCGCACATGCTCTGGCATCAGATAACGCTTCGTGATGATTTAGGGCAATATTGTTTCGTTCAGCGCAATACTTTAGGTTTGCTGGTTTATAACCTTTTGTGCGATAGATTTTGCAGGTGCATTCCCATCGATCCGCGATATCCAATTCATCGTAATACAAACCGTAGTACTTCATGGTTTTTGCCAAAACATTCCGGTCAAACTGTTCATTGTGTGCCACGATAGTTTTTCCTTTCAGTCGTTTTTGGATTTCTGGAAACACATCATCAAACGTCTTTTCGTTGAGGGTTTCGATTGGCTTGATGCCATGAACCATGATGTTCTGATACCAATACTCGTTTTGTGGAGGTTGAATCAATGTGTAAAACTCTTCGGTTATAATGCCATTTTCGACGGTTACGATGCCGACAGCACAAGCGCTATGGTGATAGCCTGTTGCGGTTTCGAAATCTATGGCAGTAAAAGTCATTTTGTTTAATTGATAATGGACAATTGATAATTAACATGAACAGACAATTATCAATTATCCATTGTTAATTATCAATTATTTTATGGTTCCAATAATATCGTACTTGGTAATGATATGATGTTTACCATTTCCTAATTCAATCAAGACTGCTTGATTTTCTTTGGTGAAAAGTCTCGACACTTCTTCGATGGCCGTCCCCATTTTTACAATCGGATAGGGTTTGCCCATCACCTCACGAATGGGTTTATCTGCTGCATTTTTGTCCGCTACATAAATTTGAAACAAATCAGATTCATCTACTGAACCCACAAAACCATTGATGTCTACCACTGGGATTTGTGATATTTTGTATTTGCGCATTCTTTCGATCGCGTGCGAAACCAATTCTTCAGTACGCACAACAATTAATGCCTT
>CALPOS020000185.1 GCA_943325255.2 Sphingobacterium thalpophilum | reverse complement strand
ATCGTGATACTATTTGAAGTAGCAGGATTAGATCCAGTTAAGCAAGAAGCAGTAGAAGTCATTTCTACTGTAACAACATCACTATTAACTAATGCAGTAGTTGTGAATGTTGCACTGTTTGTTCCTGCATTCACTCCATTTACTTTCCATTGATAAGTTGGTGTTCCACCATTTGTTGGTGTTGCAGTAAATGTTACGCTTGTTCCAGAACATACTGTTGTACTGCCTGTAGCAATTGAAACACCCGGAGTAACTAAAGGATTGATAGTTATAGAGGCACTACCTGTCATAGTTGTAGTACAACCAGTTAATGCATTCGTAGCAACAACAGTATAGGTACCTGAAACTGTTTGAGCTGGGAATGCTAAAGCAGCACCAGTACCAGCAATTGCAGAACCAACATTAACACCGTCGTTCATCAACTGATAATTCATTCCAGTTTCTGAGTTACTTAAATTTACAGCAAAACCAGAACCACCAGCACATTCAGTACCTCCACCAGAAACTGTATACGCTGTAGGAACAGCAACACTAGTACCAGGCGTAAAAGCTAAACCACGGAAAATAAAACTTGTACCCGCTGATCGAAGTAAAGTAGCATTCGTCGCAGATGCAATAGAACCGCTACCCGTAATTGTAGCATTATACGCAGCATTATCGACTATTTTATAAAGATTATTATTTACAGCTGTACTTGTTGTTACATATAACTCCACATTACTATTAGTACAACTATAAAACCCAGTAATACCAGTAGCACCTCCACTTGTAACCGTAATACTACCTCTCGACGTCCAAGTTGTTCCATTAAAACTATACTTCACTACTCCACCAGTAGTAGCTGATTGATCAGTAATATAAAGCAAATCAACACCAGCAACTAAAGGATCTCTATCAAGAAACAAATAAGAAGCTGGACCAGATGAAGTACTTGCAGGTAAGCCTGGGAGGCTTGCTATAGTTTGTCCCGAAGTAGTTGGCAAACCTGTTCCAACAGCAGATAAATAAAAATTTGCTGAACCTGATGAAACATACAATTGATTATTAAATATACTTACAAATCTCGTGTTTGTAACTGCTGTGCCTAATTGGGTACCTGAAGAATTTGTAGAACCAAATACCAAATAACGAACTCCAGCATTTGAGGCAGATGATTGAGTTCCGGAAGTCCAGAAACCAGTTCCATCCGTTGTACATACAGATCGAATATTATTACCTGAATATACACCACCAGCAGGGTAATAGGTAGAGGTGTTTATACCTCCAACTGTTTTTGTCGCATCAATTAACGCAATAGTTCTATTGGCAGTTGTTGAAGCATTTATTGAAGAAATTCCTGGCATGGTATCATACCCAGCTATGGTTAAGTATCTTTTATCTGTTGACAAATTGATTGAACCCTCTGTAGTAGCATTACCACTTAATGTCAATCTTTTATTTGCACCATTAATTGCAGTTGGCAATGTTAATGGAGACCCAATAATTGTACCTGACTTACTCAATTCGACTAAGTCAACTTGAGCAGATGCATTGTTAGATGGTGCAGTTACTCCATCTCCAACTCGTACTACAACAAGGTTGCCTGGAACAAACTGAGCTTGTGATGACAATGCCACATAAATGAAGCATACACAAAGCAGTAATTTTCGTAATAAACCGAATGTAATTGTTTTTATCATGATTTTATTTTTTTTCAAGATGAAGAGATCGTTTAATGGAAAGGTTGAGCATAATTTCTCAGCACTCCACATTTTCACGTGTCAAAAATCTCTAGAAAAAATTTTCTTAGCTTAAAGCAATTATTACCTTTCGGTTAACGATTGACGAAAATTCTTAATCATAAGTTCACACTAAATCATGATAACAATATTTTAACAAAAAAAACATTTTAAAATAACCTAGCTAGTATTAAATTGAATTTCCTTATTTAGTTCAATTGCAAAAATCTCACTTCGTTTATAGTTTAAGTTTAAAGTAGAAAATTTTTAATCGAACAGCTTGAACTTTTTTTCACTGCAAGAAGGTAGTTGTAAAAAAGAATTAACATTTACAGCAAGATCAACTTATTTGATACTTTTTTCATAATAGAGTTCTACCACCATTATTTCCGAATTAAATTATTCCTTCAGACTTCTCAAGAAAAAACTATACGCTTTATTTAGCACAATAGAATACGAGCCACCCTCGATCGTATTTAAAAGCTCACCAGTTTGTTTGTTACAAATAGTCAACGTAAACAAACCATCATCATCCATATCAAAGGTGAGTGAGAACTTTAACAGAAGATGCTTTAGTTTGGTGGTGTTGCGCATAAAAAAATTAAAATTACAAAAAGTATTTATAATACTGAATCTTGAGCACAGAAGTGGTATTTGGAATCCTCAGTTAACTAAAGCACTATATTGAACTTAAAATCGCGAATAAGTACTTTACATCTAAATACACTAACTGCAAATAATTATATACAATCCCGTCACTAAAGGATTATTACATAGGATGAACAGCAAATCGTACGGGAAAGAAAATCTAATATATTAGCTATATAAGTGAATTATAGCTATATTTATTTAATATATTAGCTAATATGACAAAATTTGGAGTAGAGAAAAAACCGTTTGATGTTTTAAAGGATTTAGCTGAAAAGCATAAAGTATTAAGAAAGCAAACTGGTTTAACGCAATGTGAATTAGCCAAACGATCAGGAGTTTCATTAGGTAGTATTAAACGTTTTGAACTTACGGGAAAAATCTCTTTAGAATCATTACTCAAGTCGGTTCAAGTACTTAATCGCATTGGTGACTTTGAATTGATTTTAAATTCAGATGACAACTTGAAGAATATTGAGAAACTTTTTAGCGATAGAACAAAAATTTAATCATGGAGCACGTAAAAAAAATAGTAAGTAGCAGCTCGAATCCATGAGCTACTTTATATATTTACATTATCTACCAAATTAAAATGGGCTTTTCGAATTGAACTTTCTGCCTCATTGCAAGATTTAAATTTAGTCACTCACCCGCAATCGGTGCGGGACACGTCTCCTACACCCTGAAGTACATTGACTTAAGGGTGAAGGAGAATGCTTAAAACTTTTCTGCTAATCCTTTATGCATCGCACTGAAAGCCCTGATTTCTTGGAGTTGCTGATTCTGAGTACATAGCTAGTGCTGAAATCCAAGTCGCGGCAGTACGCACTTGTCGTAGAATACTGCGTAGCACTCCACCACTCACCGTAGTAGCCAATAAAGTCGTATGAACTACTCCCGCCGAGACCGCCTGGAAGGCCTGAGAATCCGCTGCTGTTGGTGGCACCGGTGTTGGGAGATAGCCACAAGGCGGATACTGCTTTCATTTTACCTCCCACGTTTTGTGCACTACCTCGCACGCCCCCCATAATGTTTAATTCTGCTGCCGGCATACCCAATGCTGTTTCCAGCGTTTGCCACTCCGCATCACTAGGTACGTGCCAGCCTACGGGGCATAACCCCCTTGGGTCGGCCACCGCATACCAATTATAGAGTTTGCCATAGATGCTGTCGTTGGCTGCGGTGTTGTTGTAGATGGCGTAAGCGCCACTAGTAGATGAAAAGCTTAGAATAGTGGGAATTGGATCACCGTTGCGGTATTTGCTCACGCGCAGGTTTTCGCTCATCCATACTTGGGTGCCAATTACCACGGTATCGTAAGCGTTGCCGTCAATATCTACAGGAAGATTCAAAGTTGTAAAACTAATCTCACTGCCATAGCCCGTACCAATTGTGTTGGTAGCATATGCCCGTACATAATACGTCGTGCTGGTGCTCAGACCGGTTATATTAGAATTGAAGATACCCGCACCATTGCCATCACTGGTTTTGGTAGGCAGGGCTATTGTGGGATTAGGCGAAGTACTCCAGCAAACTCCGCGGACCATTACTGCAGAGCCGCCATCGCTGGTTACATTGCCTCCGCTATTTGCCGTTGTTCCCGCTATAGCGGTTATTGCAGTGGTCGTGACCGTAGGTAGATTGAGTGTCGTAAAACTAATCTCATTGCCGTAGGCTGTTCCTACTCCATTGGTAGCATAGGCACGCACATAATATGTTATGCCTGCACTCAGGCCGTTTATATTAGACGTGAAGCTGCCCGTGCCAATGCCATCGCTAGTTTTGGTAGGCAGGGCTATTGTGGGATTAGGCGAGGTACTCCAGCAAATTCCGCGTACTGTAACTGAAGCGCCGCCATCGCTACTAATAGTTCCACCGCTAATTGCAGTAGTGTTCTGCACACTACTTATTGCTGTAGTTGACAGCGTAGGTAGCTTCAGATTTAATGTAGTGAAGATGATTTCATTGCCGTATGCGGTTCCTGATGAATTTGTTGAATAAGCACGGACATAATATGTTGTGTTAGCTACTAATCCTGTAATGTT
>CALPOS020000184.1 GCA_943325255.2 Sphingobacterium thalpophilum | reverse complement strand
GCAATGTTTTCACCACCTTGAGTTGCTGTTCCTGATGGGAACGCAGGATTACCCCAGTTGATTGTCCAAGCATTGTCTTGACGGAATTTAGCAGGACCTACTACACAAGCCAATTTATCCAAAGAATAGTTAATGGCATCAGTTGAAGTCAATTGATTAGCATCAATTTCTCCTGGAGTACCTAAAGGCCATCCACCTACACCGTCACCTACGATGCTCACTGGTGGAATTAAAACAAAACTGTATTCCCCTGTAATAAGATTTAATGAAACAGAACTGTAAAATCCTGCAACCACTGGAATATTGTCAGAAGCACCTGTTAAAGTTCCTGTAGGGAAAGTCGGCTCTCCAACAAGAACGTCATCAATACTAAATTGACCAGCTCCATCTAATAAAGTAACATTACTTGCTCTGTAAGTATCAGAACCAACAAAGTTCATTGAGATTCCATCTACTGTTCCAGTAGCTGCACCCACTAGTTTCACTGTTGGTAGTGGCGTTCCACCACTAAAGTTATACACTCCTGTAGTACTGTTGAATGTTACGTCATAAGTTCCTGCAATACACTGAATGTTTGCACCACCTTGCGTACCAGTTCCAGCAGGGAATTCAGCTGCACCCCAGTTGATGTCCCAAGAATTGTTTGCTCTAAATTTGATACCACCGTCAGTAGCAAAAGTAGTAAGTACTAATCCATTCAAAGTCCAGTTTTCACCGTCAGTAGAAGTCATTTGATGAATGTCTTCTGGTCCAGGGTTTCCTGGACTACCAGGCCATCCACCTGCAGCTTCTCCAACTACAGCTACTGAAGTAACTTGAGCATTCACTCCGAATGACATCATTAAGACCGCAAAAAATAAAAATAATTTTGTTTTCATAATTGTTTTGTTAAAATTTATACTGCGCTAATTTAAGCCAAAAAAAATATAATCCCTTCAAAGGTAAAATAAAATGTAGATACGAAAACGTTTTCGTGTTAATAAGATTATTTTTTTAAGGGTTGTTTCCGACGATAACGTAAAAATAGGCGGTTCTTTTGTGTGAATGTTGACCGATTTTTTTCTTGTAAATAACGGCTATCGCTTTACCAGTTTGACAGATTTAGAAAATGAAGTTGTTGTTATTTTTCCAAAATACAACCCGCTAGAAAGCGATGAACCATCAACAGTAAATTGCAATTCATTTGGCGCAAAATCTCGTATTTTTTTACCCGAACTATCATAAAGTTCAAAAGAAATGATTTTTTCGTACTGGGATATGAAATGCCATTGGTCGTTCGTTGGATTCGGAGCTACTGCCAAACCGCTTTTCATTAAATTATCGGTATTTCCCAACAATAAATAGAAATTATACTGTCCCGACAATCGGTCAAAAGAAATGGAGTAATTGCTAGCAAAAGCAACTGGAATATTCGCTCCGTCTTGCATTCCGGTGCCAGAAGGGAAATCAAGCGCTCCCCAATTGGTCGTCCAACTGTTGTCTTTTCTAAATTTTACTTCGCCAATGTTTAGGGATAAGTCGTCAATGGTATAAGTAAATCCGTCTGTCGTCGTCAAATCGGTATCGGCAACCTCAAAACCATTTAAGGCCGTACCTAAAATCCCCACACTCGGAAAGCTAAAACTGTATTCCCCAGTGATTCGATTGAAAGTCACAAAATGTTCCCCGCCCGGAATAAATAAACTTGGACCATTCAGAACCGCCTTTCCTGTTGGATAACTCGTACTTCCCCAAACAAAATTGGTGGCGTTGTCTTGTCGAAAGTAGGCATTACCACTACTAAAATAAAAGCCTGAAATTGTATACGTGATGCCGTCAGTAGTCGTCATATCTACATCAGCTCCTGCATAACCATTTTGAGAATCTACCGCCGGTCCCCAAATGCCAATACTAGGAAAAGAAGCAGAAGGAATAAAAGTATAAGTCCCATTCGAAATATTAAACGTGACATTGTAAGTTCCAGCAGTTGTTGGAATATTATTTACACTGTTCAAAATTCCTTGACCGCTCGGGAACGTGTTTCCGCCCTAATTAACGGTCCACGACAAATCCTGTCTAAATTTTACTTCTCCATTCGACACGATTAAGTTGTCGATAGTATATGAAATGTTATCTGCTGTTGTAAGGACAATTTCGGGCGTGGTTTGGTTTTCCGGCCAACCGTTGACGCCAGTTCCTACGATAGAAATCGTTTGTGCGTTAGCAATAAATCCAACTAAAATTGTTAGTGTCAATAGTAATTTTGTTCTCATAAGTATCACAGTGTTACAATAGTAAATTTGTTTTCTAAGGGTTGCAATTGTGTCATTAATTTTTCAATTAAGGTGTTTCCATATTCAATGTAAAACTCAGAAAAATTGGCAGATCGTTCCTGCAATCCACCGTTTGGGAACAGCTCGTTTTGTAGAGAAACCATCCGATTCAATTCGTCCTGATATTTTCTTTTTTGCGCCTTTAACAATCTCTTTTCCAACATATCCAAGCCTTTTAGCTGTTTTGCTTCTTGAGCTTTTACAGCGCCGCTAAAAGATGGGTCGGTTTGATTTGCCAAAACATGTAAATAGTGAAATTGATTTTTGATATGCTCTTTTTGAATCGATAAATCAATCGGGAATTCCGAAATCTCTTTTGTTTTTTGAGCCATAAATTCATCTTTCTTACGAAACAAATCATGCCAAGTCAATCCCAATTTATCTGCCTTAGCCGCTTGTTTTTCTGTCGCAAGCAAAGCGGAATTTCGCAACAAAAGTATGGGAAAAGGAACAGCAACGGTATCGAAAAACGCTTTCAATTCTAACCAATACGCCAATTCCCCGCCACCGCCGATATAACACAAATTGGGCAAAATGACTTCTTGGTACAACGGACGTAAGATTACATTTGGACTGAATTTCTCTGGATTTTTTTCTAGCAAGTCCAGTATTTCTTCCTTCGAAAATTGCAAGGAAGTCTGGTTTATTTTGTACACGTCTTTTTCAAACACAATTCGCTCTCTCAGATGATCTTCTATATAAAACAAGTTGATTTCCCTAGGGTTCACTTGAATATCGTACAGTTTCATTTTTGCAATCGTATTTTGCACTTCCTGATGTGATTTTTGAAAAAGCAATTCCGCTTTCATGTAAGGTGCAAATTCTTTCTTCAGTTCTGCATCATCACTATCCAAAATAACCAAACCATATTTTCCGAAAAGTTCATTCGCCAAGAATCGCGTGGCATCCGCTAAATTCGAATGATTCAAGTAGGCATCTTGAAAAAGTTGCTTGATGACGTCGGCATTTTCACTCGTGCCCATTTCCTTTTTAAAAACTTCAAAAACGGCTTCAATTCCTTGTGTTGAAAGTCGACCAACTGGTCCAGAGCTCGTGGTATTCCATCGCATTTTTTTACCCCGAAACGTAAAATAATTGATTTCCTCAAAGTCATGATCTTCCGTCGCCATCCAATATATCGGAACAAAATTTTGACGGGGATACTTCATTTTCAATTCCTTCGTCAAATTGACGGCCGAGACTATTTTGTACAAAAAATACAAAGGACCAGTGAATAAATTCAATTGATGTCCAGTAGTGATCGTAAACGTATTTTTGTCAAGAAGTTGATGGATGTTTTGCTTGGTAGCAGTGCTCGCTGCGATCGATTCGTATTGTCTTTCCAACGCCGAAACCAAGACTTTTCGACTACTGTCACTAAACTGCGATTGCTTTTCGGCAAACTGTCTTTCAAAATTATCTGCCGATGGGAAACGATGGTACAACTGCTGCAATTGTGGTTTTTGATTTAGATAATCCACAATCAATGGGATAAAGTAACCGGATTCTTGATAGCTAATACAATCGCTGGGCATGGTCAAATTTTTTGGTAAAAGTAACGAAATTTTCTCTGAGTTGCTGCGATACATGGAGTCTGTGCATGTGCGTTTTTTTTTTTTAGGAGCCGGGAACCTGCTGTTCGCTTCAATCTTTTCAACCCTTTCAGATTTCGAAACTCTGAAAGGGTTCAAAAGGATTTCCGCTTCCATCAGGGCTATGCCACCCCACCCTACGGGCACCCCTCCAGAGGAGGGGAACCGACAACCGACAACTGTCAACCGACAACAAATTTTTCCTACTTTTACACCAATGAAAACCAAAGTCTTTCTCATTACGCCGCCGTTTACGCAACTGAATACGCCCTATCCAGCGACGGCTTATATCAAAGGTTTTTTGAATACAATCAACGTTGAGGCATTCCAAGCCGACTTAGGAATTGAAGTGATTTTAAAGTTGTTTTCAAAAGACGGATTGACCAGCTTATTTCAGTCCATCAACCATCAACCAACAACCGACAACTGTAAAAGAATCTCTGCGCTTCAAGACGAATACATCAAGACCATCGATGCCGTCATCGCTTTCCTTCAAGGAAAAAATCCCACACTCGCTTT
>CALPOS020000183.1 GCA_943325255.2 Sphingobacterium thalpophilum | reverse complement strand
CTCTATTTTCCGGCACGTCCAAAACAACAATGGTTTGTGTGATTTGATCTTTTCTAAAAGTGATTTGGTCGGTTGGAAAAACTTCTTTAGACGCTTTTGCTATTTGACCATTGACGGTAATGTGATTTTTTTTACAAGCCTCCGTGACCATGTTCCGAGTCTTGTAATACCGCACACACCATAGATATTTATCCACTCTCATATTTTTTAAAAAATAGAAGTTAAATTATTTACAAAAATAAATCAATATTGTATCTTGCGCTCCTTAATTTCAGCTATAATGAACAAATTTAGGTTATATTTTATTCTTTTCTGTTCGGTCTTTATTTTATTTTCTTGCAACAAGGCTGATAGTGTGACCGCGGTGCCAGTTAGAGCGTATGATGTTCAATATGCGGATGATATTGCCATTATTGAGGACTACTTAAACACCCATTATCTGGTAGTTGAAGAAAATCAAGATGTTACAATCTCTAAAATAACGGATCCTCTAGTTCAATCTTCTATGATGTCGCTTTTAGATAGCGAAACTTACCCAAAACTATTGGTTAAAGAAGTGGAGGCAAATGATATTACTTATAAAGTGTATTATCTCAAATTAAGAGCGGATTACGAAACGGGTATTGCACCTTCGAAAGCAGATTCAGTACTGGCAAGTTATAATGGTACCTACTTAAGTTATAAAACAGAAACTGTCAATGAAGTGCCAACAACAACATTGCTGGCGACCCAATTTGAATACACTCCATTTCCTTCTTTGTTTTTGAGATTGGATTTGGCGGTGCGAGGATGGAGAGAAATCTTACCTTTATTTAGAGCAGGACAGAAGACAGATGTAACAGGAGAACCTACTTCATATACTGATTTTGGTGCGGGCGTCATTTTTATCCCTTCTGGTTTGGGTTATTTCAATGTCCCGCAAGCTGGAATTCCATCCTATTCTCCCTTGGTATTTAGTTTTAAATTGTACGATGTAAAATATACGGATCAAGACCAAGACGGAATTCTGTCTAACGACGAAGATCTAAACGGCGATGGCGATTTTACCAACGATGATACCGATGGCGATGGCGTTCAAAATTTATATGATGTGGATGATGATGGTGACAGCTATCTCACCAAAAATGAAATCAAGATAAATGGTTTGATTCCAACCAGTTACAGTGAAATATTAGATTGCAGTGGCACAACAATAGGGCTGAAGAAACATCTGGATCCGACGTGTAACTAAGTAAAATAAAAAAAACCGATTTGAAAAAATCGGTTTTTTTATGGTTTTCAATTTATTTTCTTTTCATCACTTTTTCTACTGCTCTTGTAATAGCTTGATGATTCAATTGATATTTCTCCATCAATTGCTCCGGTGTTCCTGATTCACCAAAACTATCTTGAACTGCCACGAATTCTTGTGGCATTGGATTGCTAAGCGCTAGAACTCTCGAAACACTTTCTCCTAATCCACCAATAATATTATGCTCTTCGGCTGTTACGATGCACTTTGTTTTAGCAAGTGATTTAAGTATTGCTTCTTCATCCAATGGTTTTATTGTGTGGATGTTGATGACTTCCGCCGAAATCCCTTTTTCTGCTAATGCCTCAGCAGCGATTAAGGCCTCCCAAACCAAATGTCCTGTTGCCACAATGGTAACATCGGTTCCTTCTTGCAGAAGCACTGCTTTTCCAATTTCGAAAGTGCCATTTTCAGCCGTGAAATTAGGAACCACTGGTCTTCCGAAACGCAAATACACCGGACCATGATGATCGGCAATTGCGATTGTTGCCGCTTTGGTTTGGTTGTAATCACACGTATTGATTACCGTCATTCCAGGTAACATTTTCATCAATCCGATATCTTCTAAGATTTGATGCGTTGCGCCATCTTCTCCCAAAGTTAATCCCGCATGTGAAGCACATATTTTTACGTTTTTATCTGAATAAGCTACCGATTGTCTGATTTGATCATATACTCTTCCCGTTGAAAAATTGGCAAAAGTCCCTGTAAATGGAATTTTTCCGCCAATGGTCAAACCTGCTGCAATTCCGATCATATTGGCTTCTGCAATTCCGATTTGGAAAAATCGCTCTGGATGATTTTTAATAAATTCATCCAATTTCAATGAACCAATCAAATCGGCACATAAGGCAACCACATTTTCATTTTTTTGACCCAATTCGGTCATTCCTGCTCCGAAACCTGAGCGTGTATCTTTACTTCCTGTATTGGTGTATTTTTTCATTTTTTTAATTTAATGTTTATGCTACAAAGACGCTAAGGCACAAACTTCTATAAAATAGAATATTAATAATCGCCTAAAGTTTCTGGATTTTGTGCTAGTGCTGTCGCCAACTGGTCGTTGTTTGGCGCTTTTCCGTGCCAAGCGTGACTGTACATCATAAAGTCGACGCCGTTGCCCATTTCCGTGTGCAGCAAAACACAAACAGGTTTTCCTTTTCCAGTTCTAGATTTTGCATCGCTCATTCCCGACAGAATGGCGTCAATATTATTTCCTTCTTTGATTTCTAGCACGTCCCAATCAAACGCTTCAAATTTGGCTTTGAGGCTTCCCATGGCTAACACGTGATCAGTCGTTCCGTCTATTTGTTTTCCGTTGAGGTCGATGGTAGCAATTAAATTATCTACTTTTTTGGCTGAGGCATACATAATGGCTTCCCAGTTTTGACCTTCTTGCAATTCGCCGTCGCCATGAAGACTATAGACCAAATGTGAATCTTTATTCAATTTTTTTGCTTGAGCGGCACCAATGGCAACCGACATTCCTTGTCCAAGTGAACCCGAAGCAATTCGAACGCCAGGCAAACCTTCGTGTGTGGTTGGATGACCTTGCAAACGCGAATTGATCAAACGGAAAGTCGCTAATTCCGAAACTGGAAAATAGCCTGACCGCGCCAATACGCTATAAAATACTGGGGAAATATGACCGTTGGAAAGGAAGAATAAATCTTCGCCAACGCCGTCCATATCGAAACCTGGTTTGCGGTTCATGATGTTTTGGTATAAAGCAACCATAAACTCCGTGCAACCCAGCGAACCGCCCGGATGACCAGAATTGACTGCGTGCACCATACGAAGTATGTCTCTTCGAACTTGTGTTGTTAACTCGTTTAATTGTTGTGTGTTGGGCATGTTTTGTAGTATAGATTAGTATCGCTCAAAAGTAAATCTAATTTAACCGAGAGGCAAAAGTTTTTTTGAATAGTTATTAAGGTTTTCGTATTGAAAACAATTCCTCAATTTAGGACAGGCTGCGTGAGGGATGGCAGCGGTTAGCCCACAGCGCAGCGAGGACTAGTAGCGAACAGCCCGACCCTTGTGGTCACGCCATAATTCAGATAGTTAGACTTTAAGATTTTTAGACTTTAAGACTGCAAGATTATAATAAACGACTGCGCAACATTTGATTGATTTCAAAATCTTAAAATCCTATAATCTTACGATCTAATTTCTATCTTTGCCGCCTGAAAAATTGCCTTATGAAGTTTGACTTATTACAGAAAGATTCCCAATCGAAAGCGAGAGCCGGAACGATAACGACCGATCACGGTGTGATAGAAACCCCGATTTTTATGCCAGTGGGTACTGTAGCCTCGGTGAAAGGCGTGCACCAACGTGAATTGAAAGACGAGATTAATCCCGATATCATTTTGGGGAATACGTATCATTTGTACTTGCGTCCGCAAACTGCAATTTTAGAACAAGCCGGTGGATTGCATAAGTTTATGAATTGGGATCGCAATATCTTGACGGATTCAGGCGGTTATCAAGTATATTCTTTGTCTGCCAATAGAAAAATCAAAGAAGAAGGCGTTAAGTTTAAGTCGCATATCGACGGTTCATATCACGTATTTACGCCCGAAAATGTGATGGAGATTCAACGAACTATTGGTGCCGATATCATTATGGCATTTGATGAATGTACACCTTATCCGTGCGACTATCGTTATGCCCAACGCTCGATGAAAATGACGCATCGTTGGTTGGACCGTTGTATTAATCATTTGGAGAAACTTCCTTTTAAATACGGATTTGAACAAACTTTCTTTCCGATTGTGCAAGGAAGTACGTATAAAGATTTACGGATGCAGTCGGCGGAGTACATCGCGAATTCGGGTCAACAAGGAAATGCCATTGGTGGATTATCGGTTGGAGAACCTGCCGAAGAAATGTATGCGATGACCGAAGTGGTTTGCGATATTTTGCCAGAAGACAAACCCCGTTATTTGATGGGCGTGGGAACACCAATTAATATTTTGGAAAACATCGCGTTGGGTGTTGATATGTTCGATTGTGTGATGCCCACTCGAAATGCTAGAAACGGTATGTTGTTTACTGCGAATGGAACGATTAATATCAAAAATAAAAAGTGGGAAGATGATTTTTCCCCGTTAGATGAAATGGGAATGACTTTCGTCGATACCGAATATACGAAAGCTTAT
>CALPOS020000182.1 GCA_943325255.2 Sphingobacterium thalpophilum | reverse complement strand
ATTCCTGGAGGAACTAAGTTTGCGATATCTGCGGCATACAAATAGTCAGAATTAACGCGTGCAATGGCCTGAGTATTCTTGTTAGAATCAAAAAATGTACAAGCAGTAAAAACCAAACTTACTACAACTGCCGTTACAAATTTTAACATTATTTCTTAAGTTCCTGTTTCACTTTTTCGAAAACTTCAGGGAAAGTTTTGATGGTAAACTCCTTTTTTAGTTCTGCAACCCAGTTTTGCTCAAGATGCTGCTGATAATCATTGATGGCCTTACCCTTGCACTCTTCTAATGTTTTAGCTCCAGCTGGTATGACCTTATTGACCATCGTCACAAAATAATAATCGCCATCTTTCATGATTTCAGAAAGACCTTCCACTTGCTTCAAATTTTTAGGCAAAGCATCATTTCCTTCTTCAAATACACCCACATTGGTCATGACCGTTACTTTATCTTTGGTATTCAATTGCTCTTTAATTTTCTCTGGAGCTACATTCTTCTTCATTAATTTCTGTGCTTTTTTAATCACATCCATATCGGTAGAGGACGCAATAATGACATCCATACGAGTTTTCCATTGATATAGACTTTTTTGACTTTCGTAGAAATTCTTTAATCCAATCGTATCTGTTTTTGAACGATCCCATATTTCCTTTTCCATCAAATCAAAAAGCAACAATCCGTCGCGATACTCATCCATTACATTGGAAAAATCCGGAAACTCTTTTTCTAAATTATCCGTGTAATACGAAGTCAATTGTTCATCCAAATACTTCTGATAAAAACTATCCACTAGTTTTGTAATGGGCTTCAATGTCAATCCTGCCTTCTCTTGTGTTTTTAGATAAATTAAAAAACTAGTTCCAGTGATGGTCTTATCGTTGATAGCAAACAATTTCTTATCAAAAGCTTTTGTATCTGCCGGCACTTCCCACTTGTTGTCGTAGTAGTCATTCGTTACCGTCTTTGATAGCGCTGCGTACAATTTATCATCGCGCTTAACCGTGTACTTTTTTCGTAACTTTTCATTCAATGAGTTCGTAATCAATCGAGATCGGTCGTCTTTTGACACTTTGTTCTCTAATTCAACTTTCATTTCCTCTAAGGTGCGAACCGGATGTTTTTCGATAAGTTTTGCAATATGCCAACCAAATCGCGTTTGAAATGGCGCTGATAACGGATTTTCTTTAGTCAATGAAAAAGCAGTATTCTCAAATTCCTCAGAACTCAATTGTCCCGAACCAAATCTAGCCAAAACGCCGCCCTTAGATGACGAGGACTTGTCATCAGAAAATTGCTTAGCCAAACTCTCAAAGTTTTCGCCTTGAAGCAATTTCTGATAGATATCATCAATCTTCTTTTTGTTTGCGTCTTTATCTTCGGGCTTTTCTTCTTTTGGATTAACGATCATAATGTGAGCAACAGTTACTTCTCCTCTATTGTCACGAACGTCCTCCACTTTGATAATATGATACCCGAAACGCGTGCGAATCGGATTGGACACTTTTCCAACTGGAGTTTTGAAAGCAGCAGACTCAAAAGCATAAACCATTCTGAAAGCACTAAAATAACCCAAGTCACCCTTATTGTCTTTAGCAGAGGGATCTTGAGAAAACTCAACAGCCAATTTACCAAAGTCCTCGCCTTTTAATACGCGATTTCTGATGTCTACAATTTTATTGTATGCTTTTAAAGTGTCTTCTGGCGCCGCATTCTCATCACAAGTAAGAAGAATATGTGCCGCTTTCACTTCTTTCAAAGAGCGTTGGTAGCCTTCTTCAACCAATTCCTTGGTCACTTTAGAATCACTTAAATAATTTTTAGAAAGTTGTGTTCGGTAGGAACTAAGCTCATTTTTATAAGAATCTCCGTTTTGTAATCCTAATTTGTTGGCTTTAGCAATTTTAAGTTTGTAACCAATAAACAATTCGAGGTATTGTGTCAAATCTTTTTGAGATTCATCTTTCACCAAATCTAAATTCTTGTTATATACACGGGAAAATTCATCGGTGTAATAGGGTTTTTCATCAATTGTAAATAAAACTTCTTTTTTAACACTTTGCGCATTACTGATAAAACTTAAAGAAAGTAGTACGCCAAAAAACAATTGTCTTATTCTCATTATTAGTAAATTTTCTGTTTTTAAATTAAGTTATTAGAAAAAATCAAAATCAAAATTTTTGTTAATTTCAAGCAACAAAAATAGCAATTCAATTGCATTAAACAAGTATAGCGAATACTATTAACAAAAAATTATTAACGATGCATTCGGCACTTTCTATCAATAAAATCAAGGGCTAAAGAGACAGTCGAAATACTTATTGAATTTTATTGTCGAATTAATACTATTTTTGCAATCCATTTATTGACACTATGAGTTTTTTAAAAGAAATACAACGACGCAGAACGTTCGGAATCATATCGCATCCTGATGCTGGTAAAACAACATTAACAGAAAAATTATTGCTTTTCGGAGGCGCTATTCAAGAAGCGGGTGCCGTAAAAAACAACAAAATAAAAAAGGGTGCGACCTCCGACTTTATGGAAATAGAGCGCCAAAGGGGAATTTCAGTTTCAACTTCGGTACTGGCATTCAATTACAAGGACAAAAAAATAAACATTCTAGATACGCCGGGCCACAAAGATTTCGCTGAAGACACCTTTAGAACCTTAACTGCGGTCGACAGCGTAATTGTAGTTATCGACGTGGCAAAAGGAGTTGAAGAGCAAACAGAAAAATTAGTAGCCGTCTGTCGCTTACGAAATATTCCAATCATCGTATTTATAAACAAACTGGATCGAGAGGGAAAAGATGCTTTTGATCTCATGGATGAAGTCGAACAAAAACTAGGACTAACGGTTACCCCGCTAAGTTTCCCGATCGGAATGGGGTATGACTTTCAAGGAATCTATAATTTGTGGGAGAAGAACATCAATTTGTTTAGCGGAGACAGCCGTAAAAATATCGAAGAAACCATAGCATTCTCCGACGTACAAAACCCGGAACTGGAAAAGATTATCGGACAAAAGCCCGCAGAAAAACTACGAGAAGAATTAGAATTAATAGAGGAAGTTTATCCTAAATTTGATCGGGATCGATATCTCAAAGGCGAACTGCAACCGGTCTTCTTTGGCTCTGCATTAAATAACTTCGGAGTACGTGAACTACTCGATTGTTTTGTCGAAATAGCACCATCTCCCACTGCCAAAGAATCGGAAACACGCCTTGTAGATCCGACCGAAGAGAAAATGACTGGGTTTGTTTTCAAAATACATGCGAATATGGATCCGAAGCATCGTGACCGACTAGCATTCATCAAAATCGTGTCAGGTACTTTTGAACGCAACAAGCCCTATTTTCACGTACGTCAAAAAAAGAACTTCAAATTCTCGAGCCCCAACGCCTTCTTTGCAGAAAAGAAAGAAATTGTCGACATTTCCTATGCGGGAGACATTGTAGGACTCCACGATACAGGCAACTTCAAGATAGGCGACACTTTGACCGAAGGCGAGCTAATGAATTTCAAAGGAATACCAAGCTTCTCTCCTGAACATTTCAGATATATTAATAATGCCGACCCGCTCAAGGCAAAGCAGCTCGATAAAGGAGTAGACCAATTGATGGACGAAGGAGTGGCACAGTTGTTTACGTTAGAAATGAATAACCGTAAAGTAATCGGAACCGTCGGAGCACTGCAATACGAAGTAATTCAATATCGATTAGAACACGAATACGGCGCCAAATGCAACTATGAAAATTTTCCAGTACACAAAGCTTGTTGGGTAAAACCGGAAGATCCCAAGAGCGAAGAATTCAAAGAGTTCAAGAGAATAAAACAAAAGTTTTTGGCAAAAGACAAATACAATCAGTTGGTGTTTTTGGCTGATTCCGATTTTACAATTCAAATGACAATAAGTAAATACCCAAATGTCAAACTTTTCTTTACTTCTGAATTTGAGTAAATTAGATTTCAAACGTAATAGTAAAACAAAGACCTAAAAATTCTTGACTTCTGTCAAATATTTTTTGTACCCAAAGTCTATTTTTTAAATTATGATTATTATATTTGCAACTTAATATGAATGTAACATGAAAAATAGAGTATCATATAGCTTCTTAGTAATCTTCTTTTTGTTGTTTGACTTTGTTGCATTTGCACAAGGACCAGGTGATAACAACGGAGATGGTGGATTAGAAGGAAACGATCCGCCCCCAGCTCCCATTAATGGACAACTTATTTGGTTAGGTATACTTGCTATTGTTTTTGCGTTTTACAGCATAAGACAGTATAGAAAATTAGCGTAAAAATTTACATAATAATAGAAAAAGTCTGGTTTTAAACCGGACTTTTTTTTGCTTATAGAATAACCGCTGCACAAAGTCTCCCTTTGAGCAAACAATACTCCCTTGCGCCTTTGCGCCTTTGCGAGAAAACCCCGCTGCACAAAGTCTCCCTTTGAGCAAACAATACTCCCTTGCGCCTTTGCGTCTTTGCGT
>CALPOS020000181.1 GCA_943325255.2 Sphingobacterium thalpophilum | reverse complement strand
TCTTCTCTCCGTAATCTGTTCGTGATACGATTTCTCCCTTTTGGTTTATAAAAGCTGAAATTCCAGTATTTGCACTTCTCGCAATATCTCTTCTAGTTTCAATCGCGCGCATGGTCGCAAAGGTCAAATGTTGTTTATGACCTTGTGATTTGTCCCACCACGCATCATTGGTAATAATTGCTAAAAACTGCGCGCCATGCTGCACGTACTCCGTCACGTATTCACCGTAAACAGATTCGTAACAAATAATTGGCGCTACTTTAGTTCCATCATTTGCGACAAAAACAGAGCGATCTTCTTGCGTTGTTTTCGTTGAGATCGTACCACCCAAATCCAACATCACATTGCCCAATAAAGGCTCCAAAACGCTCTTGTATGGTAAATTTTCAATACCCACCACCAATTTTGATTTATAGTATTTTTGAAAATCAGGTTGATTATTAATGAATAATGCTGCATTGTAAAAATTCACCCAAACACCTTCTTTGTAAATATTTGAGCTCGTAGCAATGTCTTTAGGATCAAGGATAAAGTTATAGGTGTCAATGCCCCAAAGTAATTGCGCTTTTGGATGCATTTGAATGTAGTTCATCATTAAGTAGCGACTCGGAGAATTATAAAATTGATCAAATGGAACGCTTTCCGCTAATACCGTTTCCGGTGCAATGATGAATTCGGTATTATCTGTAACTAATGAATCCGCCTGCTCTAAGAGTTCTTTTGTAATGAAAAAATTCGGCGTGTCATATTTCTCAGTATACGGATCAACATTGGGTTGGAGGACAATTACTTCTTTTGTTTTTCCTTTTATTTCATAGTTTTTAAAAATCCACAAAGAAGTGATTATTGGAATGGCAATCAATAACGCTAGGAGTGGTGTCATCATTTTTATCCTTTCCATTTTCGAAGCCTTAGCAGGTTTCGAAATCAGATAGAACATAATGATATTTACTCCCAAAACCCACAAGGAGCCACCGAAGGCGCCGGTATATTCATACCATTGAATCCATTGCGGGAAGTCGGCAAAAACATGCCCCAAGTTTAACCAAGGCCACGAAAAATCCCAGATTAAATGAAATTTCTCAAAACTAATCCAAAGAAATAAAAAGAATAATAAACTTAAAGTCTGACCGCTTCTCTTCGCCACAAGATGATAGAGTAGAAATAAAATACTCATCAAAAGGGCATTGACAAGTACGGCGAAAAACATCCCGAAACCAGAGGCATAGTAGAGCCACCAAGTCGTTATTGCATTCCAAATAACAAAAGTACAATAGGAGTGAAATAGAATGTTAAGTTTTACTTTTGGACTTTTTTCTCGCAATTTCTTTTCCGCTAGCAGCAGTGGAATAAACGCAAAGAATATCAGTAGCGGAAATCCGTAGGTCGGCCAACTAGCAGCTAGCAAAAGTCCTGAAAGTATGGCAAGAAAAAGTGGTTTTTGAATGAGTTGTTTCATCCTACTTAAAAATTCCTAAATCAACTTTAAGGGAAAAGATATTTGAATAAAGTGCAGCACTTTGGTTGCCAAGATCAGTCAACGCATAATCAATCTGGATTCCTTTGTACTTAAATCCAAGTCCAACATTGGGCTGAAAACTCAACTTTGTGGTATTGTCAATTTGCGTGATATTTTGAAAATTACCAAAACCAGTTCTCAAAAACACTAAATCAGTATAACCAAATTCAAAACCCACTGCTGGTGCAATGCTAACGAAATCAGACGCGACAATATCGTTCGTCTTCGCAAATTCCATGTTTAAATTGATTGCGGGTAAGAACGTATAATCGTAGTTGTATTCAAATTTTCTGGAGATTCCCAATTGCGCTTTGGGCAAAGTGATCTCCGTGCTTTCTGGCTTTTCTTGATTTTGTCCTTCCACCGCATTTTGAATCTTTGCGTATTCATCTTCATCAATATTCCAAATATTGTAAGTTGTCGTAATGTCTCTCAGCATCAACCCGATATCCCATTTGTTTTTTCTAAATTTGAATCCAACGTCAACACCGAATCCCCATGAGTTCGCAAATTTTCCGATAATCCTGCGTATTACTTTGGCATTTACCCCATATTGTAGTCCATCTAGCGGTAATTTTCTGGCATATGAAAACGTAAAACCGTAATCGGCGGTAGAAAATCTGCTCACTCTATTGAAATCTATATTTCCTTGATCGTCGATAAGTTCCGTAGTATTGAGGATGTCGTCTACACCAAAACGAATCAGTGAAATTCCATAGGCACTCTTATCATCTATGGGTTTTGCATAAGCCGCATAATCATATTGGGCAATATTTGCGAAATAACTGGCATGCATCAAGGCTACTTGACCTTCTTCAATGCCAACTAAACCTGCTGGGTTCCAGTATCCGGAGTTAACATCGTGCGTTGAAGCCGTGACAGCATTGGCCATTCCCAAAGCGGCAGCATCTACACCAATATTCATAAACTCATTGGAGTATTTTCTTGTGGTTTGCCCGTGCAAAAAGCCAGCGACCAATAGAAAAATAATACAAAATTTTCTTTTCAAAGCAATTTGATTTTCAAACAATCGTTTTCAATTTTTTTTTCAAAAATATACATTTTTGTTGAGCTAGTTTCCTGCAAATTTCAATTTTTGGAATTAATTGTGAATTGACTAAACTAAAACTCTATCAAAAACGCACTTGTCTTTGAGTTATTGTGCTAAATTTGCCTTACAGAAAAAATAGACCTATGCAATTCAAAAAGTACATTCCAAATATTATTACTTTATTAAACTTGTTTTGTGGTTGTATTGCCATCATTTTTGTTACTCAAAAGAATTTTCAATTGGCTTTTTTCTTTGTTAGTTTGGGTATTTTTCTTGATTTTTTCGACGGATTTTTCGCACGTTTGTTTCAGGTTTCTAGTCCGTTAGGATTGCAACTAGATTCCTTAGCAGACATGGTGACCAGCGG
The DNA here is from genome assembly GCA_943325255.2 of Sphingobacterium thalpophilum. Classification (GTDB taxonomy): domain Bacteria; phylum Bacteroidota; class Bacteroidia; order Flavobacteriales; family Flavobacteriaceae; genus Flavobacterium. The sequence continues at coordinate 1,593 of CALPOS020000181.1, read as the reverse complement.
TCTTGTTCCCGGTTTTACGATGTTTGTATTGCTTGCTAATTTCGATATAGAAACGCCGGAATTTTTCCCTTATTTGGGATTTGTTATCACTTTAGGTGCCTGTTATCGATTGGCTAATTTTAATATCGATGTGCGGCAAAGCGATTCCTTCATCGGATTACCAACTCCCGCCAATGCCTTATTGATTCTTAGTTTGCCATTAATTCTGGAAGAAGACAACTATCATTTTATTTCCGAATTACTGACTTCGACTTGGTTTTTACTTCTCCTTACAGCTTTGAGTACATTTATGATGAATGCGGAGATTGCTTTATTTTCCCTAAAGATTAAGAAGTTAAATTTTAAAGATAATTCTTTACAAATTGTCTTCCTGTTACTGTCGATTTTACTGCTTTTTTTCTTTCACTTTCTCGGCGTCGCGTTGGTGATTTTAATGTATGTATTGCTTTCCTCCATTCAAAACAACTTGATTCGCCCCGTTAAAAAGTAATGAAGCGGAAGGTTGTAAAAAGGAACACGATCCAACGGAAATCACGAAAAAGTAAAGGTAGCGGCTCCGGAAAAAGGACATGGCTCAATTATTTGCTGGGTGCGACTTGTTTGTTTTTCTTATTTGGCATTGCGTTCCATTATCGCAGTGGTTTGGCGTATTATTTAAGTTTTAAATCTTCTAAAGTCGTCGAAAAACGTGAGTCGAAGCGACTGACCGATGTTCGGAATTTTCAACTTCTAACGCAATACTCAGATAAAGTTGTTGGAATAGATGTATCGCAATATCAAGGGCAAATCCAATGGAATAAAGTAAAGACGATTGAAGGCGCTTTCCCAATTGAGTTTGTATTTATAAGAGCAACCGCCGGAAAAGATAAAGTTGATCCTCAGTTCGCGCAGAATTGGAAGGAATCAAAGCATAATAAGTTGCTCCGAGGCGCTTATCATTTTTATCGACCTAACGAAAATTCGATAGCGCAAGCCACATTATTTATTAGGACAGTTGCGCTACAAAAAGGCGATTTGCCACCTATTTTAGATATCGAATCCTTTCCTAAAAATCAGCCAATGGATAGTTTAAAAGCTGGGCTGCGACGATGGTTGACCAAGGTGGATCAGCACTACGGAATAAAGCCAATAATTTATACCAACGAAAGGTATTATGAAGATTTCTTAAAAGATGATTTTAGTGATTTTCATTTTTGGATTGCCAACTACAATTTTTTTGCAGAAACGATGCAGGACGATTGGTTATTCTGGCAGTTTACCGAAAAAGCGACTATAACAGGTATTGAAGGAAATGTTGATGTCAATTTATACAATGGCACGCCCAAAATGTTGCGCTACCTGACCAAGCCATAACTATTAGTAGGTTTGAAAATTGGTAAATAGAACAAGCCAACCGACAAAAATCAAAAACAGCACAAAGGCAATCACTGATTTTGGATCCGCAAAGTTGATGGTCCATCCCATTTGTTTAATACGTTTAGGAGGAAAAGTTCTTTTGTCTTCAGGATTGTAATAAAAGACACCAAATTTCCAATTTTTAGGGTCTTTGTGCCACGCTTCATATTGATTTTGATCTTCCATAGCTTTATAAAT
>CALPOS020000180.1 GCA_943325255.2 Sphingobacterium thalpophilum | reverse complement strand
GAACTCGAAAAAATAAACCAAGGCAAAGGCAAAACCAATTACCGTTTACGTGACGCTGTGTTTTCGAGACAACGCTATTGGGGTGAACCTTTCCCAGTATTCTACATCGAAGGTTTGCCACAAATGATTGATGCGAAACATTTGCCAATTGTTCTTCCTGAAGTTGAAAAGTATTTGCCAACCGAAGACGGTCAACCGCCATTAGGAAATGCAACGACTTGGGCTTGGGATGTAGAGAAGTTGTCGGTTGTTAGTTGTCAGTTGATAGATCATAAAACTGTTTTTCCTTTAGAACTTAATACCATGCCAGGTTGGGCAGGAAGTTCGTGGTATTGGATGCGTTACATGGATGCACACAATGAAACCGAATTTGCTAGCCAAGCTGCGCTTGAATATTGGCAAAACGTTGATTTATACATAGGCGGATCCGAACACGCCACAGGGCATTTGTTATACTCGCGTTTCTGGAACAAATTTCTCAAAGACAAAGGATTTGCCCCGACGGAAGAACCGTTTAAGAAGTTGATCAATCAGGGAATGATTTTGGGGATGAGTGCTTTTGTGTATCGCAGCGAAGATTCTAAAAAGTTATATTCAAAAGGAATGGTTCAAAATGAGATTGTTCACCCAATCCACATTGATTTAGCTGTCATCAATGATATGACTAATGAATTAGATATCGAAAAATTCAAGTCACATCCGCTTTATTCTGATTACAAAGACGCAGAATTCATTTTGGAGAACGGTAAATATATCGTGGGTCGCGAAGTTGAAAAAATGTCCAAATCGAAATATAACGTAGTCAATCCCGACGACATTTGCAACGAATACGGCGCCGACACACTTCGTTTGTACGAAATGTTTCTCGGTCCACTCGAGCAAGCCAAACCATGGAATACCGCCGGAATTACAGGCGTTTTCGGATTCCTAAAAAAATTATGGCGTTTGTATTTTGATGACAATGGTTTGATAGTTACGAACAACGAACCTTCTAAAGACAGTTTGAAAACTTTGCATAAAACCATCAAGAAAGTAGGCGAGGACATCACCAATTTTTCGTTCAATACCTCAGTGAGTCAGTTTATGATTTGTGTGAATGAATTGTCAACGCAAAATTGTCATGAGCGCGCGATACTCCAACCATTAGCCGTTTTGATTTCACCTTATGCGCCACATATCGCGGAAGAATTGTGGAGTCAATTAGGAAATTCGGGTTCGATATCTACCGTGGCTTTTCCAGAGTTTGAGGCGAAACATTTGGTAGAAAGCAGCAAAGAATATCCAGTTTCTTTTAATGGGAAAATGCGATTTACGTTGGAACTGCCGCTCGATCTAACCGCGGCACAAATTGAAGAAATTGTCATGAAGGACGAGCGAACCATCAAACAATTGGAAGGTAGAACGCCAAATAAAGTGATTATCGTTCCAGGAAAGATTATAAATCTTGTAGGTTAATCTTAGTGTCTTCCTGTCTTTGCGGCAAAAATTTCATGACAAAATAGCACGAATGTTAACGGAAAGCAAATTGGCTTGTAAATTGACAGGCAATTTGTACTTTTAAATTTTAAAACTAAAAACAAAAAATTATGTATTTGATATTAGCAGGTTTAATCATGTTAGTGAGTTGGTTGGTAAGCAATCGACTGAAAAACAAATTCGAATTGTATTCTAAACTGCACTTGCAAAATGGCATGTCTGGAAGAGAAATTGCAGAGAAAATGTTGGCCGACCATGGGATTCGTGATGTAAAAGTGATTTCTGTAGAAGGACAATTGACCGATCACTACAATCCAGCAGACAAAACCGTAAATCTAAGTGAAGCGGTTTATAACCAAAGAAATGCAGCAGCAGCAGCAGTTGCGGCGCACGAATGTGGTCACGCGGTGCAACATGCGACTGCTTATAGTTGGTTGGAAATGCGGTCAAAATTAGTTCCAGTCGTTTCTGTCGCTTCCAATTATGTACAATGGATTTTGATCGGTGGAATTTTGATGATCAAAACTTTCCCGCAATTGTTGTTGATTGGAATTATCATTTTTGCTGCCACAACACTATTCTCTATAATTACTTTGCCAGTAGAATATGATGCCAGTAACAGAGCTTTAGCTTGGTTAGAAAACAAACAAATGTTGAATCGCGAAGAGCAAGCGGGTGCGAAAGATGCTTTGAAATGGGCGGCCAGAACGTATGTGGTTGCTGCTATTGGTTCGATTGCGACGCTGTTGTATTATGTGATGATTTATATGAATAGAAGATAAAAGGTTAATAATCAATATTTAAAATTCCAGATTCCAAAAGCATTCAATTGGAATTTGGAATTTTTTTTATTTCGATTTGTCGCTTTAATATTGGGTTTGGGATTTTTTACTTCAAAAATTAGTTAGGTTGTAATTTTCGACAATCTTAAAATACGTTTTGCGAGGCAAATGGTAATTTTAGCGATAAAATAGGATGATGAATACACTTTAAAATATGGACGCGAAAACACAGAAAAATAAAGTCATTAGAAATTTGGATTCTCTAGCAAAATTGATGGATTCTCAATTTCAAATTCCCAGTACCAAGATACGATTCGGGTTAGATGCTTTAATGGGGCTTGTGCCCGGAGTAGGAGATTTTGCTGGATTTTTAGTCTCGGGATATATGATTTTGGTTTTAGCAAGCAATGGCGCGAGTGGCTTTGTGATTGCTCGAATATCACTAAATATTTTGATTGATGCAATCATTGGATCAATTCCGTTTCTTGGAGATATTTTTGACTTGGCTTTTAAAGCGAACGAGCGAAATATGAAACTCGTACACGAACATTATAAAGAGGGCAGGCATCAAGGTGGCGCTTGGAAAGTAGTTGTGCCTGTATTACTTATACTTTTTCTTTTAATTGTTGGGATTGCGTGGAGCGCATACACCATGGTCATGTGGCTAATTCACTTTATTTTTTAAACTGCAACCAGATTTGCCTATCAATCTGCTGATTCAACTATAAAGGGTTAATATTCAATATTTAAAATTCCAAATTCCAATGTCATTCAATTGGAATTTGGAATTTATTTATTGGAATTTTAAAGCTGTATTTGTCTATCAATCTGCTGATCCAAAGAAATAAAAGTTTCTGTTCTCGAAACGCCCTCTATCGCTTGAATCTTGGTATTGAGCAATTGCATCAAATGTTCGTTATCGCGGCAAATAATTTTGATGAGTATCGACCAATTTCCCGTGGTGTAATGACATTCTAACACTTCAGGGATTTTCTTGAGTTCACGGACCGCTTCCGAGTTTCGAGCGGCTTTATCCAAATAAACGCCAACAAAAGCCATCGTACTGTAACCTAAAACTTTGGTGTTGATGATAAACTTAGAACCCGAAATGACGCCTGCTTGTTCCAATTTACGCAATCTTTGGTGAATGGCAGCGCCAGAAATTCCTATTTTATTCGCGATTTGCAAAATGGGTTTACGCGCATCGTGCATGAGGTCACGAAGTATTTCTTTGTCTATTCCATCGATCTCTATTTGTAGCTGGTTTATCTTCATAACATTTTGTTGTTTAAAGAACTGTAAAACAAGCTAAAGCTTGTGTACCTCAAGCCCACTGGGCTTGCTCCTTTTAATTTCACCCGAGGCTTTGCCGAACTGAGCGAAGCTAAATCATCTATCTCTATTTGTAGCTGGTTTATTTTCATTCGACTTTGTTATTATTTTTTAAAGGACTCATGCAGTCGCTATGCTCGTGTCATGGCTATAGATTTAAACCAAAAATACGATTTTGATTTTAGAATGAAAGTGAATTTCAGAATTTCTCTTTCGTTGGAAATACAGTAACGACAACAAGACGAGAAACCCTAGCCCTGATGGCAGTGGAAATCCTTTTTTGTTTTTCGGAAAAAGCACCTCGACTTCGCTCGGTGTCACAAAAAAACAAAAAAGATTGGAACGAACAGCAGGTTCCCGGCTCCTAAAAAAATTAATGCTTCACACGGTCTGGATTATAGCCAAGATAATCCATTTGTTTTTCGTTGAAGATAACACCGTATGATTCAAGTTCCTCCAGAATCGGCAAGTAAACCTCCTTATTTATTGGCAATTGCACGCCAGGAGTTTTGATTTTTCCGTTTAGAATTTGTATTGTTGCCATCGCGACTGGAAGTCCAACCGTTTTTGCCATGGCAGTATAAGTTTGGTCGTCGCCAATGCAGACCATTTTCGAATCGATTTGTTTTTGTACGCCGTTGATTTCGTAACCGAATTTATGGTACATCACGATCATGTCTTTGTCGTGTTCCTCGAGTGTCCATTTGTCGCTCAGGATTTTCTCTAGGATTTGCGCGGGTGACGCATTTTTGAGTCCAACGATTTTCTTTGAATTGAACAAATCGAGCTCCAGCAATTTGTCCCACATAATATCGTCTTGTTCGATGCCGAGTTGCAAACGCAATTTAATTTCTACAGAATCCGTCGGATGATACGGCAAGAATAGATTGATAAACTCTCGGTAACTGATGGTTTCGGAATTATCGATTTGGTAACTGTCGTCGGTCATGCCT
>CALPOS020000179.1 GCA_943325255.2 Sphingobacterium thalpophilum | reverse complement strand
AGTAGGAGACAAAGTGAAAGGTAAAGTAGTAGTCATCGCTGATTACGGTGCATTTATCGAAGTAGCTGAAGGTGTTGAAGGTTTGATTCACGTTTCTGAAATGTCATGGTCTACGCACTTGCGTTCGGCTCAAGATTTCGTAAAAGTAGGTGATGTTGTGGAAGCGCAAATCCTTACTTTAGATCGCGATGACCGTAAAATGTCATTGGGTATCAAACAATTGTCACAAGATCCTTGGACAGACATTACAGCGAAATATCCTGTAGGTTCTAAGCATACTGGTATCGTTCGTAACTTTACTAACTTCGGAATTTTCGTTGAATTGGAAGAAGGAATTGACGGATTGATTTACATTTCTGACTTGTCATGGACTAAGAAAATCAAACACCCATCTGAATTCGTAAACGTTGGTGAAAAACTAGACGTTGTTGTTTTAGAGTTGGATGTTGATGGCCGTAAATTGTCATTAGGTCACAAACAAACGACTGCTAATCCATGGGATCAGTATGAGGATTCTTTCGCAGTAGGAACGGTTCACACCGGAACTATTTCTGAAATCGTTGACAAAGGAGCTACTGTTGAATTTGGTGATGATATCGTTGCTTTCATTCCTACGCGTCACTTAGAAAAAGAAGACGGTAAGAAATTGAAAAAAGGCGATGAAGCTGAATTCAAAGTAATCGAGTTCAACAAAGAATTCAAAAGAGTCGTTGCTTCTCACACAGCAATCTTCCGTGAAGAAGAAGAGAAAAATGTGAAAGCAGTAACTGAAAGTACAAGCAACGCTACCAATGCGCCAGCTGCAACTTTAGGAGACAATAATGACATTCTTGCTGGTTTGAAAGCGAAAATGGAAAAAAGCGAGAAAAAGAAATAATTTTTCTGCTGCAGATATAAAAGCCTCGAAGTGATTCGGGGCTTTTTTTGTTTTACCGCGAAATTTTTACTGCTAAATTTTACCGCAAGGAGCGCAAAGTTTGTCGCAAAGGACACGAAAGGTGTTTAAAAATAGTTGCTTAGCGAACTTCGCGTAGACCTTTGCGAACTTCGCGGTTAAAAACCTAAATTCCCAAATAATTTCTCGGACTAATCGCCAACAATTCTTTCTTAATTGCTTTGGAAACGTCTAAAGTTTCAATGAAGTCATGAATCGCTTTTTTGTCGATGGTTGTATTGGTTCTGGTCAAACCTTTCAAAGCTTCATACGGATTCGGATAACCCTCACGGCGCAAAATCGTTTGAATCGCTTCAGCAACGACTGCCCAGTTTTTTTCTAGATCGTCTGAAATTTTAGCTTCGTTCAAAAGCAATTTGTCTAATCCTTTCAAAGTCGATTCGAACGCAATCAAAGTATGTCCAAAAGGAACACCAATGTTTCTCAAAACCGTACTGTCGGTTAGATCGCGTTGTAATCGAGATAACGGTAATTTCGCTGAAAGATGTTCAAAAATAGCATTGGCCATTCCCAAATTTCCTTCCGAATTTTCAAAGTCGATGGGATTCACTTTATGTGGCATCGCCGATGAACCAATCTCGCCGGCTTTGATTTTTTGTTTGAAATAATCCATCGATACATATGTCCAAATGTCCCGATCTAAGTCGATGATGATGGTGTTGATTCGCTTTAACGCATCGAAAAACGCCGCGAAATGATCATAATGTTCTATTTGCGTCGTTGGAAAAGAATGATGTAAACCTAAAGTACTTTCGACAAAATTATTCCCAAACTTGCGCCAATCCACTTCCGGATAAGCCACATGATGCGCATTGTAATTGCCAGTGGCGCCACCAAATTTAGCAGCAAAAGGCACATTGAATAACAATCGCATTTGCTCTTCTAAGCGCTCTACAAAAACAGCAATTTCTTTCCCGAGTCGAGTAGGAGAGGCCGGCTGCCCGTGGGTTCTGGCCAAAAGTGGAATGTCACTCCATTCGTCACTTAAGTCTTTTAGTTTGCTAACCAACGCGATGAGCGACTTCAAATATACTTCCTGAAAAGCGTCTTTAGTTGATAATGGAATCGCAGTATTATTGATGTCTTGTGAAGTCAAGCCAAAATGGATGAATTCTTTATAAGCCTCTAATCCCAGCCCGTCGAATTTATCTTTAATAAAATACTCAATTGCTTTAACGTCGTGGTTGGTGATTTTCTCCGTTTCTTTGATGACTTGAGCGTCTTCGCTTTTGAAGTTTAAATATAAATTTCGAAGCGATTCAAAAACACCCACTTGAATTCCTTTAAGCTGAGGTAATGGCAATTCACAAAGTGCAATAAAATACTCCACTTCCACCAAAACGCGGTATTTGATTAAGGCTTCTTCGGAAAAATACGCGGAAAGCGCTTGTGTCTTGCTTCTGTATCGCCCGTCAATTGGGGAAACAGCATTGAGTTCATGTAAAGGATTCATGGCAGTATTGTTGTTTTTTTTGAAAGCCCAAAGATAACGAGAAATATCTGGAATTGAATTTTAGATTTTTAATTTTTAAGGAGCTGTTCCCGCTATCATTCCAATCTTGTCATTGCGAACGAACTGAAGCAATCTGTTTCATGCTAACGGCGCAATGCCAAGGATTTTCCCTTCACACGAGCGAAGCGAACTGGCGAAGCAATCAGGGCTAAGCCACCCCGCCCTTCTGGCACCCCTCCAGAGGATGGGAAATCCCCAAACAAACAACTGACAACCGCCAACCATCAACTCACAACAGTTTCCCCAACTCTTTCGCCACGATTCTCATTCCGTTAGACCCCGTCTTAGCAATAATTTTAAGATTACTCGGCGCATTCGAAATCGTCGCTGGATGCGGATCGATATAGTATATCGGAATATTGTTTTTCGTGTAATGTAGCAATCCAGCAGCCGGATAGACTTGCAACGAAGTGCCAATTACAATCAATACTTCTGCTTTTTGAACCAGCGAAATGGCGGCATCGAGTGCTGGAACCGCTTCGCCAAACCAGACAATATGTGGTCGAAATTGGTAACCATCTGGATCAACATCGCCCCAAATTAAATCGTGCTGCCAATCAATAATGTGGTTTTCATTGCCTGTCGACCGCACTTTAAACAGTTCGCCGTGCAAGTGTAAAACGTTCGAGCTTCCGGCTTGTTCGTGGAGATTGTCTACATTTTGGGTGATGATGTGAACCTCAAAATGATTTTCCAGTTCTGCTAAAATCTGATGCCCTTGGTTGGGTTTGACTTCATGCAATTGTCTTCGGCGTTGGTTGTAGAAATCGAGAACTAGTTCGGGATTTCTTTGGAAACCTTCTGGTGTAGCAACATCCATGACGTTATGGCCTTCCCAAAGTCCGTCGCTATCGCGAAACGTTTTGATGCCGCTTTCTGCGGAGATACCGGCGCCTGAAAGGATGACGAGTTTCTTTTTCATATCGTTTTTCTTTGCGTCTTTGCGACTTTGCGTGCTATTTATCTCGCCAAGGCGCAGAGACGCAAAGTAGGAAAAGATAAATATTCTAAATGTTAAAGCTACCGTTTTTTGCTATTTTTACGAAAATTTATTCATCTATGGTTGACTTGGCGTATTTAAATTATCTCGAGGAAATTTTAACCGAAAACAGAAAGGAAAGATTCCTGAAGGTTTTGGCAACTCGCACCAATCACTTTACGGTAGCGATTGAAGATGTTTTTCAATTGCACAATACCAGCGCGGTCATGCGAAGTTGTGAGGTTTTTGGGATTCAGCAATTGAATGTTGTGGAAGAAAAATTTGGGAAGAGTATCGACAAAGAAATTGCAATGGGCGCACAGAAATGGGTAGATGTAAATCGGTTTGAGAGTATTTCGGACTGCATTGCTAATTTAAAATCAAAAGGTTATCGCATTATAGCTACGACACCACATGAGAATGATTGTTTGTTGGATGACTTTGATATTATGCAACCCGCGGCTTTGTTTTTCGGTACAGAGCGTGATGGACTTTCAAAAGAAGTTTTAGATCAAGCGGATGGGTTTTTGAAAATTCCGATGGTGGGCTTTACGGAGAGTTTGAATATCTCGGTTTCTGCTGCGATTATCATTCAGAATATGATGAGCAGACTGCACAAATCCGATATAGAATGGCAATTGAGCGACGATGAGATTTTAGAAAAGCGATTGGATTGGGCTCGAAAATCGATAAAAGATATTAAGCGAATTGAAGCGCGGTATTTTGAGGGGAGAGTAGCTGAGTAGCTGAGTGACTGAGTAGCTGAGTTTCTGAGTGTCTGAGTTGGTTCTTGGTTACCGGAAACCCTAGCCCCGATTGCTTCGCCAGTTCGCTTCGCTCGTGTGAAGAGGAAAGCCCGGAACGCAGTGAGGACTTGCAACGTATAGCGGGAAATAGCTCCTAAAAAAGAACTTAGCAACTCAGTTACTCAGGAACTGAGTTACTTTTTTTTCAACACTTTATAATCTTCATAACAGCCGCTAATAGCATCCATGATTTGAAGATCGTTCGCCGTTTTGATAAAAGATTCGGAGTAGTTGCAACGGTCAAGGATTTCTGCAATCTCTTTTTTGTCGATGCCTAAAAGCACTGCGAGGGT
>CALPOS020000178.1 GCA_943325255.2 Sphingobacterium thalpophilum | reverse complement strand
TGGAAAAACTTCGATTCGAAAGTGACGAGAAGAAGAAGAACCTATCGAAAAGAGCTATAATTCTATCTTGCAGGTCACTTCTACTAGTAGAAAAGAAGAATCAAATTGTATTTCTTTGTAGTCTTTAAATACAACTTTGCCGTCTTGATCTTCTTGAACTGGCCCGTTTCCTTCTACATAGTTTTTCCCTTGCTTCAAAAAGATAACTTCACGAACAGACATTGCTCCCTCTGACTGAAAACTATATTTAGCGATGAGCGTATCGCCGTGGAAAGCACCGACCAATGTACCTTCATTGTAATCTTTTTCAAAATATTGATAAGACAATTTACCGTATTGAAGTTTATCTCCTTTGGTGATTAAGGTCATCGAAATCGTATCTTTCCCACGAACACCTTGATAACAAATTTCAGCAAACGGATTTACCGGCTTTTCAATTTTAAAATCTTCCGCACTCATTTCCTTTTTACAAGAAATTAAAAGGAGCAACCCAAAAAAAAGTATCTTATTCATAAGTTCAATATTAAAAAAACCACCTCATCTCTGAAGCGGTTTTCAATTTATTTTTAATGGTTAATTAACTAACGTCTACAGTAGTTTTTTCTGCAATTGCTTTATAAGTACCATTCTCCAATTTCTCACGAATCGCATTAAAAGCAGTCAACGTTTCTTCAATATCTCCTAAAGTGTGCGAGGAAGTTGGAATCATTCGAAGTAATATAATCCCTTTCGGAATCACAGGATACACAACAATCGAAAGGAAAATACCATAATTCTCTCTCAAGTCATTCACCATCACCATCGCTTCTGGAATGCTTCCTTCCAAGTAAACTGGAGTCACACAAGTATTGGTATCTCCAATATTAAATCCATGTGCTTTCAAACCATTTTGTAACGCATTGACGTTTTCCCACAATTTGTCTTTCAATTCTGGGTGATTGCGTAACAATTCCAATCTTTTCAACGCTCCAACCGTTTGAATCATCGGCAATGCTTTGGCAAACATCTGTGACCGTAAATTATATTTCAAATAGTCAATAACATCTTTATCCGCTGCGATGAAGGCTCCGATACTTGCCATCGATTTGGCAAAGGTCGAAAAATAGACATCAATTCCATCCTGACATCCTTGCTCCTCACCTGCTCCCGCACCTGTTTTTCCTAAAGTTCCAAAACCGTGGGCATCATCGACTAACAAGCGGAAATTGTATTTCTTTTTCATCTCCACAATTTCCTTCAACTTGCCTTGTTGACCACGCATTCCGAAAACACCTTCAGTGATAAATAAAATACCACCACCAGTTTCCGTTGCCATTTTGGTCGCACGTTGCAGGTTTTTCTCCATGCTTTCTAGATCGTTGTGCTTGTAGGTAAAACGTTTACCCATATGCAGACGAACACCATCTATAATACACGCGTGTGCATCCACATCGTAAACAATAATATCATGTTTAGTCACCAAAGCATCAATCGTCGACATGATTCCTTGATACCCAAAATTCAATAAATAAGCTGATTCTTTCATAACAAAAGCTGCCAACTCCTTTTCTAATTGCTCATGCGCATCGGTGTGACCACTCATCATACGAGCACCCATAGGATACGCCGCTCCGTATTGAATCGCCGCATCGGTATCAGCTTTTCTCACTTCTGGGTGATTTGCCAATCCCAAATAATCGTTCAAACTCCAGTTCAAAATGTTCTTTCCTTTAAACTGCATTCTCGGACCCAATTCACCTTCCAGCTTTGGAAACACGTAATAACCTTCGGCTTGTGACGCCCATTTCCCTAATGGACCTTTATTATTTTGGATTCTTTCAAATAAATCTTTCACCATAATATTCAATATAAAATCGGTTTTTTTAGATGGCGCAAAATTAAATATTTCCGACTGATATTACTGCTATTATTCTATTTATTTTTAGGAGCTACTTCCCGCACCCGAGGCTTTAGGCCGAATTGGCGAAGCAATTCGCTCTCATTCTTTTGTGTTTTTTGTCACCCCGAGCGCAGTCGAGATGCTTTTATCATAAAACAAAATGATTTCCGCTGCACACGAGCGCAGCGAACTGGCGAAGCAATCGGGGCTAAAAATCACTACTAAGAATAAACTCCGTATCTTTGAATTCAAATCTTAAGGCTCTAAGACAATAAGGTTCTCAGGTACAAAAGCTATAACCTTTTGACAAGCGACCTCAGCAACTCAGCAACTCAGAACCTCAGCAACTCAAAAAGAAATGTCACAAAACACCAAAGAACTCAAAATAGCCGTCTTGATCGACGCAGACAATGTTCCTTACAGTAATGTCAAAGGAATGATGGAAGAAATAGCCAAATTTGGCACACCCACGACCAAAAGAATTTATGCTGACTGGACCAAACCCAATGCGGGCGGTTGGAAAAGTGTGCTCTTAGAACACGCGATAACTCCAATTCAACAATACAGTTATACCGTTGGTAAAAACTCTTCCGACTCAGCGATGATTATCGATGCCATGGATTTACTTTACTCTGACAAAGTAGATGGATTCTGCATCGTATCAAGCGACAGCGATTTTACAAGACTCGCCATCCGACTGAGAGAATCAGGAATGAAAGTCATTGGATTAGGAGAAAAGAAAACGCCCAATTCCTTTATTGTTGCCTGCGATCGATTTATTTATATCGAAGTATTAGAAGGTGCCAAACCTAAAAAACTTCCGAAACCGAGTATCACTAACACGCCAAACGACAATAAAAAACCGATTGAAAAACAGGCAGAAAAAGCTTTAAACAAAATTGATCTTCAAACCATCGAACTTATCGAAGCCACAATCGAAGCTATTGGCGATGATGACGGTTGGGCGTTCTTAGGCGACGTCGGAAACCTCATCGTTAAGAAAAAACCAGAATTCGATCCCCGAAATTACGGTTTTACAAAACTAACACCGATGCTCAAGTCACTCACGGATATTCTTGAAATAGACGAACGAGACTCCGACAAGAAAGGAATTAAACATGTGTTTGTTCGATTGCGATTTAGTTAAATAAAAAAGCCTCTTCGTCATGAAGAGGCTTCTTATTTAAATAGATAATTTATTGCCTTTTATTCAGGGAAAACTGCAAATACTGAGTTCTCCAAGTTAGGGAAGAAAATATCCGTATCTGAAGGATCTACAGATCCATCTCCGTTAATATCTGTGGCTAAAACTCCGAAATTAGAATTCGAAACATCATTTAATAAAGAATCAGAATCAGAAGAATCTATCGTTAAATCTTGATTCAAATCTCCAGAGTAAAAGGCCCAAATACCTGTTTCTACTTCAATCATGTTATCTCCGTAGGCTTGAGAAGAGGAACTTGAGAAGTCATAACTCAACGTTACACTACCCACAGTCTGTGGTGTAGCACTCCAAGTCTCGATTATGTTAACGCCTTTTACAGCAATATAATAAGAACCTGCAGCAGCGGTATTAAATGTCACAGTAAGTGTACCGTCGGTTTGTAAAGTACCAACCGCAGTATCAACTAGAGAGTAATCAACAGCATCATGTAATTCTACGGTTATATCCTCAACTTCTGTTGCAGTAGGCTCTGCACTAACTCCATCCCATTGATTCAACTTCACTGAGCTCATTGTAGATCCACCTGTGTAGTATCCTTGAACTAAAATCGTCAAGTTAACTACTTTTCCAGTAACGCAATTATCAGTCAAATCGGCATCAGAATCATCACAATCCGCTCCTAAAGAAACTAATACGTAACCCGTTGGAGCAGTTGCTCCGTAGCAAACAAGAGTGGTTGAAACGCCGCCGCTCCATCCGTCACCGTCAGAATCAAGATCTAAATAGTCTGTTCTAAATGTGCCTGGGTTGTTATCATCGCAATCGTCAGAACCAGATTGAGTTAATGTAGTTCCTGCAGGTAAAGTAGCACCATAACATACAGTACTTCCTGTTCCTTCTGTGTAGTTATCACCGTCAACATCTGTATACAATGTTGCACTTCTGTAAATTGCTGAATCTAAATCATCACAATCTTCATCAACAGTTTGTGTCAACGTGGTACCTGCAGGTAAAGTAGCACCATAGCAAACTGTACTTCCTGCTCCTATTGTATAAGTATCTCCATCAGCATCTGTATAAAATGTTGCACTTCTGTAAATTGCTGGATCTAAATCGTCGCAATCCTCATCTGAAGCATTCAATGTCGTTCCCGGAGGTAAAGTAGCACCGTAACAAACGGCACTTCCCGTTCCAACCGTATACGTATCGCCATCAGCGTCTGTAAATAATGTAGCACTTCTGTAAATTGCTATATTACTGTCATCACAATCCGTTCCGCTAGTGGTAGCTGAATATCCTGAAGGCGCTCCAACTCCTGAACAAACAGACGCTGATCCGTTATCGTAACCATCACCATCTGCATCTACAAAGAAAGTCGCAAATTGATATGAAGCTGGTTCATCTTCATCACAATCTGTATTGTTCAAAGAATAACCCGCCGGAGGCGTCGTTGCATTAACCGCACACACGCTCACCAAATCACCTGCTCCATAAGTATCACCATCTTGATCTACATAGAAACTGAATGTGCTA
>CALPOS020000177.1 GCA_943325255.2 Sphingobacterium thalpophilum | reverse complement strand
GTGTTGTTTCTTGTGGAGCTGTGAGTAATTCAAGCACTCCTGTAGAAGTAGTAATGAACAATCCTAGCCAATGTTTCTGCTTTCCTTCATACACCAACGGAAAAACTGATGGCGACTTAATTTCAAATGTAGTCTTGACTGATACAAGTTTATCGAACAATACAGGAACCGCTCCTGTGAATCCTTTTTACACTTATTTTAGCGGGCAACCAAATCTAATAGCAACATTACAAGCAGGTTATAATTACGTTTTAAATGTGACAGTAGGAACTTATCAACAACAAAATGTAGCGGTATGGATTGACTTCAATGATGACACTAATTTTGATGCAGATGAAAGAGTGGGCTATACTACTTCGGAAATTGGTTCAAACGAAACAGGTGTTTTTACACTTAGCATCCCGTGCGGTGCAGCTGCAGGACTTCATAGAATGAGAATTAGAGATGTATACAACCTAGAAGCTTCAAACATCGACCCATGTGAAAATTATGGTTATGGCGAAACTGAAGATTATGATGTGACTATTGAATTGCCAACAGGATGCCAAGCGCCTTATGGTTTAGCGATAGGAAGTGTCAATTCTACGAGTGCGGAATTGCTTTGGACTGCCGGTTGCAATCAATCAATTTGGGATGTTCATTATACCATTGCTGGAGGAGGACTTCCCTCAGACGCTCCTACCAATTTGGGTGTTGTCATTCCTTTTTCAGTAGCAGGCCTTATTCCTTTTACGGCTTATGAATTTTATGTAAGAGCGGTTTGTTCTGATTCATCTACAAGTAGTTGGTCTGGACCGTTTTCATTTTCAACATTGCCGGTAGCTGTGGCAAATGATGATTGCGAAACAGCAGTCGCGCTAAATATTGGGACAACTTTTGAAGAAAATGCAGTCATCGGAACAAATCTTGGAGCAACAAAATCAATTGGACCACCAAATCCTACTTGTGCAATTTTTGGTTTTGGCGGGGATGTTTGGTATAGTGTGGTAGCACCTCCAGATGGCAATCTAACGTTGGAAGTTCGTCAAGATCCTGGTTCACCTTTTATAGATTCTGGTTTAACTGTATTTTCAGGCAGTTGCAGTGGTTTAACAACAATTGGCTGCAGTGATGATGAAGGTATTGGTGGTTTTTCTATTTTGAATTTGACAGGTTTGACCCCAGGGGAAACAGTTTATGCTAGAGTATGGGAATTTGCTAATGATACATTCGGCACCTTTCAACTTTCTGCTTATAGTCCAACATTGGCAGTTGATACTTTTTTTGATGCTGATTTGAATCTCTTTCCAAATCCAGTTAAAGATATTCTCAACTTATCTTGTGGAAGCATTATTTCAAATGTTTCAGTATACAATTTGTTAGGTCAGGAGGTTATGACAAAAGAGGCAAACGGCAATTATTTCCAAATTGACCTCTCAGATTTGTCTGCTGGCGCATATTTGGTAAGGATTACTTCAAACAATCAGCAGAAAAATATTAAAATTATAAAAGAGTAAATTAACTTTTTTTTAGATTTTCAAAAGCCGCCCACAGAGGTGGTTTTTGTTTTTGATAAAGTTTATCTTTGTTAAAATTATTGAATATGTACTTTTCAATTATTATCCCAGTTTACAATCGTCCGGACGAAATGGAGGAACTACTGAATAGTCTTGAACAACAAGCCTACGCTGCTGCGTTTGAGGTAGTCGTAATTGAAGATGGTTCTACTTTAAAGTCAGATGAAGTCGTAAAACGTTATTCCCAGAAGCTAAGAATTTCATACTACAACAAGGAAAATTCAGGGCCGGGAGATTCTAGAAACTTCGGAATGACAAACGCCAAAGGCGATTATTTTCTCATTTTCGATTCTGATTGTATTATTCCTACACCGTATTTGTCAGAAGTTCAAAAGGCTTTAGAAAATGGTTATGTCGATTTTTTTGGTGGACCAGACAAAGCCATGGATTCATTTTCTGACATTCAAAAAGCAATCAATTTTTCAATGACATCATTTCTAACGACAGGTGGCGTAAGAGGAGGGTCTGAAAAGGTAAATAAGTTTCAACCGAGAAGTTTCAACATGGGAATTTCAAAAGACGCTTTTGTCGCGTCCGGAGGCTTTGGAGATATTCATCCTGGAGAAGATCCAGATTTAACCATTAGATTATGGGAACTCGGTTTTAGTTCAAAATTAATTCCAGAGGCATATGTTTACCACAAAAGAAGAATCGACTGGGACAAGTTTGCTCTTCAGACTTTGAAATTTGGAAAAGCGCGACCAATATTGAACTCATGGTATCCAAATTATCAAAAATTGACTTATTTTTTTCCTTCGATGTTTTTAATTGGGTTCTATCTTTCTTTGTTTTTATTGCTATTTGTACAAGATCTACCGTTTAAGCTATTTTGTATTTATTTCTTGATGATCTTTATAGTATCGGCAGTGCAAAATAGAAATATCGCTATAGGATTCTTGTCTGTAATTGCAACTTGGATTCAATTTAAAAATTATGGATTCGGCTTTTTGAATTCCCTTTTCAAGATACATATTTTGAAGCAGAAACCTCAGGAAGCATTTCCAGAATTATTTTTTAGAAAATGACAAAAATTATAGGACTAACAGGAGGAATTGGAAGCGGGAAAACTACTATTGCCAATTATATCAAATCGTTGGGAATACCTGTTTATATAGCAGACGACGAGGCAAAGAAACTGCTGACCAACGATACCATCCAAAAGAAAATAAAAAATGCTTTTGGTGAAACAATTTTTGTAAACAATATACTAAGCAAAGAGAAACTCTCAAAGATTGTTTTCAACGACCCAGACAAAATGAAAAAGTTAAACAGCATTATTCATCCTGTTGTAAAAGCACATTTCAAAGAATGGCTCGAAATTTATAAAAAAGAGCCAATAATTGTCAAAGAAGCAGCAATACTTTTCGAGAGTGGAAGTGATCAAGATTGCGACGCTATTATTACAGTGGTAGCACCTATAAATACAAGAATCGAAAGAGTAGAAAATAGAGACAAAATTTCGAAACAAGAAGTCTTAAACAGAATTAAAAACCAATGGACAGATGAGATGAGATTGGAAAAAAGTGACTATTCTATTGAAAATAATGACCTTACAAAAGCGTTTCAACAAGTAGATGAAATTCTTAAAAAAATAGTAAATCAATAATTTTTGCATTTGTTGTTAATCTTTGGTTAATCTATTTATAGTATAAATGTTAAAATGTTAACTTTGTTGAGATGAATAAATTGTTTTTTCGATTGCTTGTAGTATTAATGACTTTGTCCTTAATAGGAATCGTGTTAGTGCAAGTATATTGGTTTAACACTTCTTTCAAAAATAATGAAGAACAATTTAGGTTTCATGTAAAGCAAGTTATAGGAAATGTTGCCGATCGACTTGAAAAAGAGGAGGCTTTTAGTTTTATTGATAAATACAAAAAACTAAAAGACAGTATCGGTAAAGAACCTCAAAAAAGTGACTTTCTAGAATTTGGTTACTACCAACGAAATTCACGTACTAATGAAACCATCATTTATTCTAACAACATTATTTCTGAAGATTATAATATTTCATCTTCGTTCTTTGATAAAAAATCGGACAGTATTAAGCTAAAGAACTTTTCTACAAAAAGAACAACGGAGGTTTATGCCAATCCTGATATCGACAAATCGGGATTAGATCAAAAAGTAACTCCAGATATTAAAATCACGAAGTCAGGAAAGTTAGATATTCTAGATAATGCGCAATTTGAAATTTTCTTCAAAGATATTGCTGCCGCTAAGCCATTACAAGAAAGGATTTCTAGAGAAAAATTACAGCAACTTCTTAAAGAAGAATTAGTTGATTATGGAGTTAACACCGCTTTCGAATTCAGTATTTACAGTAACGGATTAGCAACAAAAATCCAATCTGAAAATTTCAGGTTTGATAAATATGACACCTATTCAATTCCTGTTTTTAAAGATAATGAAGGAAACGAAAAGTACATGTTGCTGGTATGTTTTCCCAACAAAGAAAAGTTTCTTTTCTCAGAATTGGTTGGAATCTCGCTGTTATCTATAATATTTACTTTGGTGATCGTAATTGCGTATTCAAGCGCGCTAAATCAATTGATTCGTCAACGTCAAATTTCTGAGATTAAGACAGATTTTATCAATAACATGACGCACGAATTTAAGACACCGATAGCTACTATAAACTTGGCTTTAGATGCCATTAAAAATCCAAAAGTCATCGAAGACAAGGAAAAAGTACACCGCTATTTACAAATGATTCGTGACGAAAATAAGCGAATGCACGCGCAAGTTGAAAATGTGTTACGCATATCGAAGTTGGAGAAAAAGGAACTCGAAATCAATAAAGAATCTAATAATATTCACGAAATCCTTGAAGAAGCAATTGAACACGTGAGTCTTATCGTTGAAGATCGTCAAGGCGTAATCAAAACGCATTTTGAAGCCACTAGGACAACTGCACTGCTTAATGATGTTCATTTTACAAACGTATTAGTCAATGTTTTAGATAATGCCATAAAATATTCGCCGGAACCACCAATCATTGATGTTTATACTGAAAATATAAAAGACTTTGTCATAATCAAGATTAAAGATCAAGGAATAGGAATGAGTAAGG
>CALPOS020000176.1 GCA_943325255.2 Sphingobacterium thalpophilum | reverse complement strand
TGCAATACTATTTTTTTATCTTGTTTTACTGCAACCAAAACATCGATTAGCTTTTTTTCTTTTCCGGAAGACTTCGTTAATGAGGTTAAGGCAAAAGAAGGTTCCTTTTTGGATTCAAATGCCATTAATTGTTTGGGATTAAAAGCATTTACGCCATCTAATCCTCCAAAATACATAGTGCCATCAGCAGCTTTAAAAGAAGAGGTTCTGTTGAATTCATTATTGTTTAGTCCATCATTAGTAGTAAAAACAGAGGTGGCAAAAGTTTGGGTATTGAAACGCAATAAGCCATTATAAGTACCAATCCATAAATTATTATCTGAATCTTCCTCTATGCGATACAATACCATCGAAGGAAGCCCCTGTTCGGTTGTAAATTGTTTTACACTAATCTTTTTATCGGTTTTGGAGTGTCGCCAGTCCCAACGGAAAAGCCCTTCGCCACTACTAGCAATCCAACAGATTCCATAGGCATCCTCATGCATATCAAAAATGGTAGTAATAGGCAGATGATGGGACGAATCGTTAGTCGAACTACCGTAATAATCGACTACTGTGTTGTTTTTATCGATCACAAAAAGTCCATTCTCAGCCACAGCAACCAACCCTTTGGCTTTAGTCTTCGCAAACCGATAGACATTTTTAGCTTTCGGGATTGTGGGAGAAGCATACACTAAAGGTTTACATTTTTTAGACATTACATTAAATTGACTTATACCATCAATATGTCCAGCTAAAAGTATGCTGTCGGATACAGCCTTTAACGCCCATATATATTGACCATTTTCAATATTGTCATTTGAAATTGACCCCAAGTCCAACGTTTTATTTTGCTTAGGGATGTATTCACAAATGACATTAACGGTTCCTATATAAAATCTCTCTTTATGTTTCTCGATAGCATTAAAATGAGCTAATTTTTTGGATGTAGAAAATAGTGTTTTTTTTGAATTTGTTTTTGCGATACATAAATATTGCCAAACATTAGCGTATAAAGTATTGGTCTCTTTATTGGCTTTGACATCAAAACTAGTGTCAGCATAAATACCTCTCACTTGATAATATGTGGGCTTTGATATTTGTTCTTTCGAAAAATAACTTCTAAAACTGTTGGGTTTAATACTAATTTGAATGACACCCGAATTCGTGCACAACCACCGATTTCCTCTACTATCTCTATATGTAGATTTGATATTAAAATCAGTATATTCCTTTAATTCTTCGGGTTTGGCAATCAAGAAAAAGACTTGAGCATCTATTAGATATATTCCTTTTCTAAAATTACTAACTATCTTAGCATCATCAGAATCTATTGCAGAGAACAACCATGGATAATCGGATGCAGGTAATTTATGTAAAAGTGTACTAGGATTTTGCTTTACAATAGGATGCGCTAGGTCAGGAAAATTACTTTTATATACAGTATGAGTACTACTATTATATAATAAAAGTGATTTGTTTGGGGTAATCGAAAAAACATAGTCTTCCGGTGTATTTGAAAACGGAATAATGGTATCCTCTGAAATTAAATAGCTGGGATAAGCAAATTTTTTCAAAACAAGACTGCCGTTTTGAACAATTGAATAAATAGAATTATCACTAAATTCAGTTTTAACTATGCTATTACCATTCCATAGTGTCAAATCCCCAAGTAATTTAAACCCTTTTCCGGCGGTATGTTTCCAGAGTTGAAAAGGCATTGCTGTTACAAAAAACATATTTTTGTTGACATCATTAGCCATCCATACAACGTCCTTCGTTGTGAAGGGTAACTTAGGATAAGTGCTTTCTAAGGTTTGTAGCGTATAGTTGTTTAAATCCAGAACTTGTATCATACCCTTTTTCATCGAAGTGATACTTTTACTTTTGTTTTGAAATGAAATGATCAAATGATTCTTTTCATCTATCAAAAGAGAGGCTATCTCATTCTCTAAAAGTCCAAAATTCTGTTTGGTAAAGGTTTTAAAGGAGTTCCCATCATATCTACACAAACCATTATTAGTGCCAAACCACATAAAGCCATCTTGGTCTTCTGCCGCACAAAAAACATCTCTGGAAGCCAACCCGTCTTCTACAGAAAAACAATGTTTAGTAATAATATGTTCTTTTGTTTTTGTTATCGTTTCTATTTGTGCGTTTGACAGCATACTCGTAAATAGTAAAACTATAACTACAAGGAAGCGACTTCTATTTATCCTAGAGTGAATAAACGAATTAATAATGAAGAAATATTTGATTATTATTTGCAAGTCTACAGGATATGTGAAAAAACAAATATACTATTATTGGTATTTATTTTTGATTTTGAACGATTCATTAAAAAAAAACATAATGTCAATTCCATTTTAAATTTTTTATCGTTGGCGTGGATTTACTTCGTCAGTTCGCTGCGTTCGCAGTGCAAAAATCTTGTAAATAAAATGTCCTGCTTTGAATTTTCAATAACGTGATATATTTTAGCTACAGAGCCAATACAAATTATATGGCTTACACAGAATATGTGTAAACTTTTGGGTTAAACTTCTTTATCAAGCATAGTTTTAACTAACAAATTAAAGCAATCATTTTGACAAATATTGTCAAATAAAATATCATTTGTAATAAAAATTATTATAAATATTACTGCTTTTTTTGAACGCTTTCGTGCCAAACAAAGTTACTATCCAAGCTTAGAAAAGTGTTTCTATCAAAACACCTTATTGCAAAGATACTTTTTCAATTTTAGACGATGATTCTTCACAAAAAAATTACCAATATATAGGTAATGATTTGTAAATGGTCGGGCAACTACAATAAAAAAAGCCCGTAATATATTGATTAACAATATTCTTACGGACTTTTAATGTACCCGGAGCCGGAGTCGAACCGGCACGGTTTCCCACAGGTGTTTGAGACCAGCGCGTCTACCAATTCCGCCATCCGGGCGCAGCAGACGAAAGAAATTAGTTTTACAACTCCTTTCTAACGCGATAAACAGTTTGACTGCCTATCCTTTAACACGGTGCAAATGTAAAAAATATAATTACACTTTCTAAAAAAATACTCTAAATTTTCCTTTCCTACTTGGATTTAATTCCTAAATTTGCACCTCGTTTACACGACACACAACTAACTAACTACATCCGAGGCATTTATATGCATCACGCTTAGACAACAACCTGGTCGCAGTAGCGAACTGTATTGACCGAGTAATTGCATAAAGCGCAGCGGAATAAAACAACAAATACAATGTCACAACTAGAGCCAGAAGCGAAAATATTTGCTTGTTCTCAGAGTGTCTATTTAGCGGAAAAGATGGCCGAATTGTACGGCGTACCGCTAGGAAAAGTTACGTTCTCTAAATATAGTGATGGTGAGTTTCAGCCTTCTTACGAAGAATCGATTCGAGGATTGCGTGTTTTCATTGTTTGTTCCACTTTTCCAAGTGCGGATAATCTGATGGAACTTTTACTGATGATTGATGCCGCAAAAAGAGCTTCAGCTAGACACGTAACCGCGGTTATTCCTTATTTTGGATGGGCGCGACAAGACAGAAAAGACAAGCCAAGAGTCCCTATTGGAGCGAAATTGGTAGCCAATCTGTTAGACGCTGCTGGAGCGACCCGAATAATGACCATGGATTTGCACGCAGATCAAATTCAAGGGTTCTTTGAAAAACCTGTAGATCACCTTTTTGCATCGACCATATTTTTGCCGTACGTGAAAAGTTTGAATCTAGAAAATCTGACTATTGCTTCCCCAGATATGGGAGGTTCCAAAAGAGCCTATGCGTATTCTAAATTTTTAGAATCGGATGTAGTAATATGTTACAAACAACGAAGAGCCGCTAATATTATTGGCACTATGGAGCTCATCGGAGAAGTAAAAGGAAGAAATGTCGTTCTTGTTGACGACATGATAGATACTGGAGGCACTTTGGCCAAAGCCGCCGATTTGATGATTGAAAAAGGAGCGCTAAGCGTTCGAGCCATTTGTACACACGCCATTTTATCTGGCGATGCCTACGAAAAAATAGAAAAATCGCAATTAAGCGAATTGATTGTAACCGATTCTATTCCGTTAAAGAAAGAATCAAAAAAAATAAGAGTGGTAAGTTGTGCTCCACTTTTTGCAGAAGTAATGAACATGGTGCAACACAACAATTCGATCAGCGGGAAGTTTTTGATGTAATAGAGCAGTCAGCATTTAGCAGTCAGCTTGAAGAAATTAAAATAGAATTTTCATTTTAAAGAATAATGTAAATTGAAGTCGCGGAATGCGTTAGGGATTGTAGCAAGGTGCCGCGCACCGCGAAAAGCCCGGCCGAAGGCAACGCCCAAAAAAGCTAAAAGCTAATTGCTGACAGCTAAAAAAAAGAATTTTTATTTATTAACTATATATTTTTACAATGAAATCGATTACGATTAAAGGATCAGAAAGAGAAAGCGTGGGCAAAGTTGCGACTAAAGCCTTACGTAATGCTGGATTGGTTCCTTGCGTTTTATACGGAGGAAAGCAAGCAGTACATTTCTCAGCAGAAGAAATTGCATTTAAAAACTTGGTTTACACTCCAAACGCACACACCGTTGTGATTGAATTGGGAAACAAAACTTACAATGCAATTCTACAAGACATTCAAGTGCACCCTGTTTCAGACAGAATCTTGCACATTGACTTCTTCGAATTATTTGACGATAAAGAAATCACTATGGAAGTTCCAGTAAGAGTGGTAGGCGTATCGCCAGGAGTGTTACTTGGAGGGGTTTTACGTTTGAACCAACGTAGA
>CALPOS020000175.1 GCA_943325255.2 Sphingobacterium thalpophilum | reverse complement strand
AATTGACGTAGCCAATATAATAAACTTGATTTACCTTTTATACCAAATTCGTTTCTAATTTCTTCTTTAGTTTTGTTTCCTCTTAAATAATGTTCGCAAACCATCTGCTTAAATTCTATTGAATAGTACATTGGAAATAGCGAAAATCTTTGTTCGTCTTTAATCATAAATTTACATTTTTGTGTAAACCTATTTTAGGACAAGACAGATTGCTTCGCCAGTTCGCTTCGCTCGTGTGCAACGGAAATCCTTTTGTGGCGCAACGCAGAACAAAAGATTGCAGTGTATAGCGGGATTAGCTCCTAAAATTCAAACCATTAAGGGATTAAGGTTCATGAAGTGTTTTAAACTTAATATTCT
Source organism: Sphingobacterium thalpophilum (assembly GCA_943325255.2). Classification (GTDB taxonomy): domain Bacteria; phylum Bacteroidota; class Bacteroidia; order Flavobacteriales; family Flavobacteriaceae; genus Flavobacterium. The sequence continues at coordinate 4,438 of CALPOS020000175.1, read as the reverse complement.
TAATTTCTTAATGGTTGAAACTTATTTTTTTAAATTTTCAGAAGATTGATTGACGCTGTCTTTCATACTTTCTTTGTATTGAATGATTTTCGATTGGATGCTTTTGTCGTGACTTCCGATAATTTGTGCTGCTAAAATTCCGGCGTTTTTGCCGCCATTCAAAGCTACTGTTGCTACGGGAACACCGCCTGGCATTTGCAGAATCGAAAGCACGCTATCCCAACCGTCGATAGAATTGCTTGATTTTACAGGAACGCCAATCACGGGCAACGGCGACATCGAGGCGACCATTCCTGGCAAATGCGCTGCGCCTCCAGCTCCAGCAATAATCACGGCGATTCCTCTGTGGTGGGCGTTTTTGCTAAAATCGAATAGTTTTTCGGGTGTGCGATGTGCCGAAACAATATCCACTTCCGTCTCGATATCGAAACTTTTGAGGATATCGATGGCTTCTTGCATGATGGGCATATCGGAGATACTTCCCATGACGATGGCTACTTTCATATTAATTAACAATTAACAATTAATAATTTTTTGGGCGTTTCCCTGCGGGCAGTCGGCTTATCAGCCTCGTGTCCTGCGGGTCGGGCTATCCGCTCTATCTTTTGTGCTTGTCACCCTGAGCGCAGTCGAAGGGCTTTTTCTCAGCACAAAAGGATGTCGCTTCTATCCCTAACGCGAAACGACGCGAATCGTGTTTTTGACAAGTTCTGCAATTCTTCTGGCTTCCTTCATATCTTCATTGACGATGGTCACGTGGCCCATTTTTCGGAACGGTCGCGTTTGCTTTTTTCCATAAAGGTGCGGCGTAACGCCATCGATTGCTAAAATTTCGTTGATGTTTTCGTACACGACATTTCCTGAAAACCCTGCTTCACCGACCAAATTGACCATGATGCCCGCCACTTTACTGTCGGTATTGCCCAAAGGCAAATTGAGAATGGCGCGCAAATGATTTTCGAATTGCGACGTATAACTCGCTTCTATCGAATAATGTCCGGAATTGTGCGGACGCGGTGCGACTTCATTGACCAAAATTTCATCGTCATGCGTTTGAAACATTTCGACTGCTAAAAGTCCAACGGGTTGAAATATAGCAGCAACTTTTAATGCAATTGCCATGGCTTTTTTCGCGACTCTATCATCGATTCTAGCTGGACAAATCACGTATTCTACTTGATTGGCTTCGGGATGGAATTCCATTTCAACAACGGGATACGTTTTGACATCGCCTGAAAGGTTGCGAACGACAATCACTGCAAGTTCATTTTTGAAAGGAATGATTTCTTCAACGATACATTCCGTATCAGGGAGTTCGTCTAAATCAGTAGATTTTCGTATGATTTTTACACCATAACCATCGTAACCAAATTCGGTACATTTCCAAACAAAAGGAAATTGAAGATTGGCGATTTCCGATTTTAGCCTGTTTAGATTTTCAAATATTTTAAAATCAGCGGTTGGAATGTGATTGCTTTGGTATAAGGTTTTTTGAACACCTTTGTTTTGAATTTGGCGCAACGTTTTTGGAGTCGGATAGACTTGAACACCTTCAAATTCGAGCTTTTCTAAAGCATCAACGTTTACCAATTCAATTTCAAAAGTGAGAATATCTACGAGTTTTCCGAATTGATAAACCGTATCGAAATCCATCAAATCACCTTGCACAAAAGTGTTGCAAGCTATTTTACTTGGCGCGTCTGCACTTGGGTCGAGTACGAAAGTTTGAATGTCCCATTTCCGAGTTTCCGACAGCAGCATCTTGCCTAATTGTCCGCCACCGAGGATGCCTAATTTAAAATCGGAAGAAAAGAAATTCATTCGTTGTAGTTATATTAAAAGTCTCATGCAGTCGCTACGCTATTGTCATGCTGTTGTTGTGTTTGGCAAAGATAAAGAAGAATCGTTCTCTAATTCCTACTTTTTTACAAAAAAGGTCTGTTCACGTACTACTTACTACTGAATACTTTACTAAATTTGCACCTTATAAAAATAAAAAAATGATACAACTCCACGATAAACATTTTGTCCCTTTTATTTCATCCGAAGAAATAGAATTCGCTATTGTTAACATGGCCAAGCAAATGGACGATGATTTTTTTGATGATGTGCCAGTTTTTGTTGGGGTTTTAAATGGATCTTTTATGGTTTTGTCTGATTTGATGAAGCATTACAGAGGCATGTGCGAAGTATCTTTCGTCAAAATGGCTTCGTACGAAGGAACGGAATCGACCAACGAAGTCAAGCAACTCATCGGCCTCAATGAAAATTTAGAAGGAAAAACCGTCGTAATCGTAGAAGATATCGTCGATACGGGGAACACCATCGAAGAACTGAAAGCCATATTCAAAGAACAAAAAGTAAAACACCTCAAAATCGCAACCTTGTTTCTAAAACCAGACGTCTATAAAAAAGATATCAAATTAGATTACGTCGGAATTCGAATTCCAAACAAATTTATCGTCGGCTTTGGTCTAGACTACGACGGACTAGGCAGAAACCTCAAAGATATTTACCAACTAGCAGAATAATAACTCAGTTACTCAGCAACTCAGTAACTCAGCAACTTTAAAAAAAATGATCAACATCGTTCTTTTCGGAAAACCAGGTGCAGGAAAAGGCACACAAGCTGAATTTTTAAAAGGAAAATACAATTTAACCCATTTGTCAACGGGAGATATTTTTAGATACAATATCAAAAACGCAACGGAATTGGGGATGTTAGCCAAAACCTATATGGACAAAGGCGATTTGGTGCCAGATGAAGTGACCATTCAAATGCTACAAAGCGAAGTCGATAAAAACCCGCAATCTAGTGGCTTTCTGTTCGACGGATTCCCGAGAACGATTGCCCAAGCCGAAGCGTTAGATTCTTTTTTAGTATCCAAAAATCAAAGCATCACAGCAACAATTGCACTCGAAGCTAACGATGAAATATTAGTGCAACGCCTTTTAGAAAGAGGAAAAACTTCTGGCAGACCAGACGATCAAGACGAAGAAAAAATACGCAATCGATACGACGAATACAATCAAAAGACCGCGCCATTAATGAATTATTATCAAGCGCAAGGCAAGTTTCACGCAGTTAACGGAATCGGCTCCATCGAAGAAATTACAAAACGATTGAGTGCTGTGATTGATTCTTTATAGTATTTGTACTAAGATTTTTTCGAAGCTAATCCGGCTGTTCGTTCCTATCTTTAGCGCCAGCGTGGTTTGCGAATTAAAGAAGTAAATCGTCAGCGCAAAAGGATAACCACTGCCATCCGGGCTAGGGCAATCGATTTAACATCAAACAACGGTTAAACAAATACACGGTTACACGATTCAACGATTAAACAATTCAATAATAAACCTTGGAAATACTCATCATTCTTTTTCTAATTCTTCTCAACGGCGTCTTTTCGATGTCGGAGATTGCATTGATTTCTGCCCGAAAAAACCGTTTGGAAACGGCGGCAAAAAAAGGAAACGAAAGTGCGAAAACGGCTTTAGATTTAGCCAATTCACCCAATAAGTTTTTGTCGACTGTCCAAATCGGAATTACCTTAATAGGTATTTTGACAGGTATTTTTAGCGGCGACAAAATTACTGCCGATGTGAAAATTTTTGTAGAAAGTTTTAGTGCTACAAAACCATATGCAGAATCAATTGCCGTTGGAATTGTAGTGCTTGTATTGACATTTTTCTCTCTGGTACTTGGCGAATTATTGCCCAAACGAATTGGACTGAATTATCCCGAAGCCATTGCTAAAGCGGTTGCGGTTCCGATGAAAGTGATTTCGATCTTAACAGCTCCATTTATTTGGCTGCTGACCATTTCAACAGAATTTTTATTAAAGATATTGCACATCAAACCATCGGCTGACGGCAAAGTGACTGAGGAAGAAATCAAAGCCATCATCAAAGAAGGAACAGAAGGTGGCGAAGTGCAGGAAATAGAACAAGATATTGTAGAGCGCGTGTTTCACATCGGAGATCGGAAAGTCAATTCTTTAATGACGCATCGTAAATCGGTGGTTTTTCTTCCATTGCATGCTGATAAAAGTCAGGTTCGCGATTTAATGCTCAAAGAATTGCACTCTATTTATCCGGTATATGATAAAAACTTTGATGATATCATTGGGGTCGTAAACTTAAAAAATATATTCGCTCATTTCGAAAATGCCGATTTCAATTTGGCGTCGATTATGACCGAAGCGCCCTTTATCATGGAACAAACTACCGCCTATAAAGCCTTAGAGAATTTCAAAAAAAGCGGCATACACTATTCGTTTGTTTCGGACGAATACGGTGTTTTTCAGGGTGTGATTACGTTGAATGATATTTTAGAAGCGCTAGTTGGTGATGCGGCTGACTTTTATAAAGAAGATTTTCAATTGGTGGCACGTGAAGATGGTACATGGTTGGTCGATGGTCATTATTCCTTGCACGATTT
>CALPOS020000174.1 GCA_943325255.2 Sphingobacterium thalpophilum | reverse complement strand
GGTCGTTTGGCACGAAATAGAAAGTTGGATAAAATATCACACCATCGATTTTGAATCTGTGACATTAATAGGATCTGGTGGAAATATCAATAAATTGTTCAAAATGTCGGGCAAGCAACAAGACAAACCGCTGTCGTATTCTTATGTAAACAAACGTTTCAATTACCTAAATTCATTGACATACGAACAACGCGTTTCAGAATTGGATTTAAATCCAGATCGTGCCGACGTCATCGTGTTGGCGACGAAAATTTATCTATTGTCTATGAAGTGGTCCGGCGCCAAACACATCTATGTGCCAAAGATTGGATTATCTGACGGAATTATCAAAGCGATGTATTACGATAGCATCTAGTCCAAAAAAAAGACTGGGTTGTCGTAATTTATAGTTTACAAATCTAAATCGAAAGTTCTTCGCAATTGCTCTAAATGTGGATTTAATTCGTTCAAACGATTGAACTTATCTTGGGCAGTGAATGCAAACTTATTTTCTACACTTTCATTCACAACAACCTCAATCGTAATGTCATGATTGTGTAAATGCCCTTTTAAATAGCCTAACAGCGCAGTTTTTTCAGATTCAAAATCAATTTTTGCACCCGTGTTGGGAAGCTCGATGGTAATATTTGTTCCTTCTAAAGTTGGATCGTTCATTAATAGCAAAGATTCCATAATTCTAGAACCTTTTTCACCTAATTTTTGCGCATATTTTGTCCAATGCAAAAGCATATCAGTTTCATTAAACGATTCCGTTGGCAATTGAACAACTTCTTTTATATTGGCTTTATTAGATTCTAGTAATTCTTTTTTGGCGCGAATACTAGCTAAAGAAAACGCAGAAACTTTCCTTTCGTCGGAATTGTTTTCCTTAAATGTTGATGCCTCGACGGTACTCGGTACGACAATAGCGGAATCTTTTGGAATCTCTACTGCAACAGAATCATCAATTTCAGGCAGAATTTCCGCTACAATTTCAATAATTTCTGGAGACTCTACGGCCAATTCTAAAACGCGACCGTAGAAATATTTGGGTGGAATTATGAATCCGTCAACTTTTTTTTTTCTCCATCAAAAGTGATGGAGGCCAATTGCATCAAACATAGTTCAACCAACAAGCGTTGGTTTTGAGAAGTTTTAAATTTTAAATCACAATCATTAGCCAAGTCGATTCCTTTCAACAAGAAATCTTGCGGTGCTTTTTGAGATTGTCTTGCATAGAGTTGTTGCGCTTGTTCGCCCATTTCTAACAACGATAGGGTTGCCGGCGTTTTACTAACAAACAAATCTCTAAAATGCGAAGCCAAACCAGCAACAAAATGATGTCCATCAAAACCTTTAGCAAGAATATCATTGTAGGCCATCAACAAATCTGGAATCCTATTCTCCAGAATCAAATCGGTCACGTTGATGTACGTTTCATAATCTAAAACGTTCAGATTTTCGGTCACGGCTTGTCTGGTCAAGTTGTTCCCGCAATAAGAAACCACGCGATCAAATATAGATAGTGCATCACGCATGGCACCGTCGGCTTTTTGCGCTATAATATGTAAGGCATCATCTTCAAAGGAAACTCCTTGATTTTGCGCCACTTCCGCCAAATGTTCTTTGGCATCTTTGACGGTAATTCTCTTGAAATCGAAGATTTGACAACGCGATAAAATCGTTGGAATAATTTTGTGTTTTTCTGTAGTTGCTAAGATGAAAATAGCGTGCTTCGGCGGTTCTTCTAATGTTTTTAAAAACGCATTGAACGCCGCAGAGGACAACATATGCACCTCGTCAATAATGTACACTTTGTATTGTCCGGTTTGTGGTGGAATCCGAACTTGATCAATTAAGTTTCGAATGTCGTCTACGGAGTTGTTAGACGCGGCATCGAGTTCAAACACATTAAAAGCAAAATCCTCATTCGGATCATCATAACCGGGTTGATTGATTTTCCGCGCCAAAATTCGCGCGCACGTCGTTTTTCCGACACCACGTGGACCAGTAAACAAAAGCGCCGAAGCCAAATGATTGGTTTCGATGGCATTGAGCAAAGTGTTCGTAATGGCTTGCTGCCCGACAACATCCTTGAATGTTTGCGGACGGTATTTACGCGCCGATACGACAAATTGTTCCATGTTTTTTTATTGGTGAACAAATATAGTTTTTTTGTTGAATTGTTGATTTGGTTATTTGTTGATTTGGGAAAAAGTTTTCCACAAGATGTTTTGATTTTAGGATTGTAAGACTTTAAGATTGTAAGACTGTAAGATACGATTTCTAAAAATCTTACACTCTCAAAGTCCCACAGTCTCGAAATCTTCCAATCAATTGCCCTAGCCCCGATAGAGCCGATATCCTTTTTTCTTGAGGGACGAAAAGAAAAAAGATAAAGGCGAAAGCGGGAATAGCTCCTAATCGAACTGAAAATCTTAATTCGTAATTCCTAATTCCTTACTTTTGCCGCGCAGACCGCCTTATCGCTTTATACTGAACTCGTTTCAGTATCTTTTGATTTCAAGTCAGTAGATTCCGAATCAAGTTCGGAATAAAGAGGAAAGTCCGGACACCATAGAGAAGCATAGCGGGTAACGCCCGTCCGTCGAGAGGCGAGGACCAGTGCAACAGAAAGTATGTACAGTTCGGCTGTAGTGAAACCAGGTAAACTCTATGCGGTGAAATTCCAAGTATATCGGCATTTAAGGGTTTCTCGCCCGTTGTCGAAGGGTAGGAAGCTCGAACCAATGAGTAATTGTTGGTCTAGATAAATGATAAGGTATTTTTGGCTTGTTTTAGATTCTGAAACAAGTTCAGAATGAACAGAATCCGGCTTATAGGTCTGCTTTTTTTTTGTTAAAAGACAGTGTTTCTAATCTTGTCACCCTGAGCGCAGTCGAAGGGTTAGGAGCCGGGAACCTGCTATCCGCTGCAAGTCCTCGCTGCGCTGCGGGCTTTCCACTACTATCAGGGCTAGGGCAACAGATTTCAATAGACGTATTTCCTAAATTCTTAAAGTCTAATAGTCTCACAGTCCTAAAGTCTATTCCACTTCCTCAGTATTGATTTCAAAAAAACTAAAAATCGAACCGCCATAACTTTTCTTAAACGAGAAGTGCATCAAGTGTTCGAGTTTGGTGTATTTAGAATGTTCAATGATCATCATTCCTTCCGACTCTAGCAGTTCGCTTTCAAAGACGGCAAGCACAATCGCATCAAAAGATTTCTGATCTAAGGCATACGGCGGATCAGCAAAAATAATATCGTATTGAGAGTTGCAACGTTTGATATATTGCATCACATCGCTTTTGATGGCGGCAATATTAAAGTCGAATTCAGCAGCGGTTTGTTTGATAAACTTCACGCAACCGAAATCGCCATCGACACTCGTGATGTTCTTGCTGCCACGCGAGGCAAACTCATAACTGATATTTCCAGTTCCGGAAAATAGGTCGAGGACTTTTAAATCTTCAAAATGAAAATGATTATTCAAGACGTTAAACAACGCCTCTTTGCTCATGTCGGTCGTCGGACGAACGGGAAGGTTTTTGGGTGGAGAAATGCGTCTTCCTTTGAATTTACCAGAAATAATTCTCACGATTGCAAGAGGATAAAATGCTTCAAATTTTCTGAAGTAGTAAGCGAGTTGTTTTCTTGTAAATCTTTAACGTCTAAAACACTAACATTTCTAATATACTTGTACGCCATTTTAAAATAAGCATCATCTTCGGAGATGTTTCCAAGAAACTCTAGTTTGAAAATTTCTGGATTCAGATTCAATTGCTCTGCGGTAAATAACAAGTAATAGATTAAATCTTCGGGCGCTTTATATTCGAAAGTGTTGAAAAGTAATAAGTGTTGATTTTGTACCACAACTATTTCAAAATGGCCAGAGGCTATATGAACAAACATCTTTTTATCATCAATGTTCTTAGAGCGCTCTAGCAAACGAGACACTAAGACTGAGGCCACATGCTTGTAGGTAAAGGTTCCGAAATGATCAATAAAAATATTGTTGATGTTCACGTAAGGAACAAAAACGTTGTGAATAGGCGCAATAGTTAACGTATCAAAATCAAAAAAATCATTTTCGTAGACTTTAGTATTGTACTGCAAATAACTTCCCAAATAACTTTCATCAAAAAGAGGTTCCGGCACAAAGGTCGATAATTGATTGTCGTATAAGACAGCGACTTCGTCATAACGTTCCTTAAGAATAGGATTATCATTGAGTTGTTGCGTAATCGTATCTTCAATCTTAAAACTAGGATTAGTAGTGTCAAACTCAATTTGCGCAACAGCTAGAATCTTATGATTCAAGGTGTCAGAAGTACAAAATGACATTCCATTCAAAGACACTTGAATCGTCAATTTTTGGTATTTCTTTTCCGTGATGTTGGCTGCATTGACTAACATAAAGTAGATTTTCGTTTCAAAATCGAATGCGACAAACTTACAATTTTTTTGAATGTATTTTATATTTTTTAGGAGCTTAATCCTGCTGTTCGCTAAACTTGATCGAAGCGAATTGACCGAACACTTTTTAAAACATTGACCTTGTGAGGTAATCTTTTGCGCCGAACTCCGGCACAAAAGGATAACCGCTGCCATCAGGGCTAAACTTCTTCATAAACTTGACGCTATTATTTTTCATTGCGTCTTTGCGTCTTTGAGAGCCAAATCAAAAAAACTTTGCGTACTTTGCGGTTAGATAAAATCCCCATGAGTTCCCACAATTTCTACAGCATTCTAACCCGAAACTTTCCATTTCAGCCTACTGAGAAACAGGATATTTTCTTTCAACAAATTGCGGAATTCATCACCAACAGTAATAAAGACGAAATCTTTGTCTTAAAGGGTTATGCAGGAACAGGGAAGACTACCGTTATTGCAACTATTGTCAGTCATTTAG
>CALPOS020000173.1 GCA_943325255.2 Sphingobacterium thalpophilum | reverse complement strand
CATTTAAATTATACACTCTTATAGTATAATTTGGACTCGGCATGTTATTGAGCACCAACGTGTTGTTGTTAATGAATAGAATTTCAACGGCTAAGACGGGTGACGTCACTACTGGACTAGTTACAATTGGACTGGTAACAACTGGGTCAGTTAAAACAGGATCAGTTACGATGGGACTTGCAGTGATAGCTGAAACAGCAACTGTTTGATTTAAATTGTTGTATCCTTTTACAGCATCCCACGTTCCTGTATTAGCACATCGAATGGAATACAACGGACTGCTTAAAGACGGATCAGGCAAGTTCAAAAACAACTGATAATTCCCAGCCGGTACTGTTCCGCTCACATCTTTGGTCAACTGAATTGCCGTACCTTTTTTCCAAGTACGAATATCATTACTAATTTCTACTGAGTATTCGACGTTCGTGGCTGTGTTCTTCAAAACGACAAAGGCTTTTCTAGCTTTGTAGATATTGGCATAACCACTGTTGGTTAAATTTAAAGTTAAAGTATTGTTCGCAAATGAAGAATTCGTCAACTCAAATCGATAACCTAACCGTCTTTCCATATCTGCAAAACAACCGTTAGAAGTCCAATTGGTAATGTTTGCTGTCAAATAATCTCTATTGATCAAGCTCCAGTTATACTTATTCATTTCTGAAACTGCATTACTACAGTTAGTCCTTGGAGCATTGATCATGTTGGTCTCGCCTGTCATAGGTAAAATATCGGTTTGAACAGTCAAGTAATTGCTTTCGGCAGCAGAAGGAGCGCTAGTTGAACTGTTCGCGGAGAAGGTTCCAGAATCACCCCATGTTCCTAAGAACGAATCGTTATAAAATCCGACGCGATTGTTTCCAGTAGGATAAAACTTTTGTTTATACAGAATATACCTAACCTGAACTGGAATTTCCGCCGCAGTACTGCCAATCATAGCATCTAATATTGCTTTGCGATTGGCCCATTGCGTCGCAGTATAATTGTTATAATTCGCATTCCCATAATCAGCGACTTGGCTCGTGTAGTAGGTTTCGCCCCAAGCACCAATCCAACCATATTGGTAAGTAGCAATAATGTCTTTGTTAGCATTGATGATTGGCGCAACCTGCTGAATATGAGCAAGTGTTTGCGCTTTTGTAGCGTCGAGAACAGCTGCTGATTCACTGTTTGAGTAGGCAAAACGAATCATTACTTTCATCCCTGCATTTCTGATGGTATTAAAATCTGTTTGCATATTAGCCAAGTAAGTACTCGAAATTGGTGAAGCAACAAACTGCGGTAAATAAAACATTCTTAGAATAACGGTGCAATTTTGCGCTCTATAAGAATTGAGGGTACTGGCACTAAGAAATGAGTAAGTCGTTCCTGAAGAACCAGACGAAGAATAACGATAGAATCCTCTGTCTGGGTTAGGAAAAATGTCCGTGCTAGCGGTGTAGCTTTGATTTTGTCCGTGGGCTGCTACTGCTAAAAGTAGCATTAGTAAAGATTTTTTCATAATAGTAGGTTAAGTTTTTAATACCTCGTTTTTTGTAGCAGCATTACTATCATTTGGGGACAATAATAATACACCACAAATTAATGATATAAAAAAAATAGATAAAACGAAAATTCGATAAAGTGTAATTTTTTTTCGATTAAATACATATCTTGTTTTATTATATATGAATAATACTACAATATGACTAAAATCAAATAATGCAGTTCGTCGATATTTTATGAGTGGATATTACATGTCGACAAAAAAAATCCCCGACTTACATCGAGGATTTCCTGTTATAAAGTATGTATTTATTGCTATGCTTTTCCTGCCGCTGCAATCAAATTTAATGCAGAACCAGCTACAAACCAACCAATTTGACTAGCATTATAGGTGTGATTAGCAAGAATAATATCTTTTGTACCATTGTCGTGCACAAATTCTAAAGTCAATGGCTTACCTGGTGCAAAATCAACCAAATCAACAAAATTAATGCTGTCATTCTCCTGTATTTTGTCATAGTCAGACTCATTGGCGAAGGTCAATGCCAACATCCCTTGCTTCTTCAAGTTTGTTTCATGAATACGAGCGAATGATTTAACCAATACGGCTTTTACTCCAAGAAAACGAGGTTCCATGGCAGCGTGCTCGCGTGAAGAACCTTCTCCGTAGTTGTGATCTCCCACCACTATACTAGGAACACCAGCCGCTTTATAGGCTCTTGCCACAGCAGGAACCGTATCGTAAGCTCCGGTCAATTGATTCTTAACCGAATTGGCCTTCTGATTAAAAGCATTTTCCGCACCAATCAACATGTTGTTAGAAATATTATCCAAGTGTCCACGGAAACGCAACCAAGGACCAGCCATCGAAATATGGTCGGTAGTACATTTGCCGAATGCTTTAATTAACAACTTAGCATTTTCAATATTTTTACCATCCCAAGCCGCAAATGGAGCTAACAATTGCAAACGATCTGAGGTTTCAGAAACCGCCACTTGCACTTTGCTTCCATCTTCTGCTGGCGCCTGAAATCCAGCATCTTCTACATCAAATCCTTTCGACGGCAATTCGTCTCCCTTAGGTGGATTCAATCTTACTTCTTCCCCTTTATCACTTAATAAGGTATCGGTAATCGGGTTAAAGTCCAATCTACCTGATATGGCCAATGCCGCCACCATCTCTGGTGAAGTGACAAAAGCATGTGTATTTGGGTTACCATCTGCGCGCTTCGAAAAATTTCGATTGAACGAATGCACTATGGTATTTTTCTCCTGCTTGTCTGCTCCTGCCCGATCCCATTGACCGATACAAGGTCCACAAGCATTGGTAAATACTTTAGTACCCATCTTTTCAAAAGTAGCAATGATGCCATCTCTTTCAATAGTGTATCTAATTTGCTCTGAACCTGGATTAATTCCAAACTCCGCTTTTGGAGTGATACCATGCGCCACTGCTTGTTCTACTATAGAAGCAGCACGCGACATATCCTCGTAAGAGGAATTGGTACATGAACCAATTAATCCCCATTCTACCTTAATCGGCCAACCATTGGCAGCAGCTTCCGCTTTCATTTGAGAAACTGGTGTTCCGCGATCTGGCGTAAACGGTCCGTTAATATGGGGTTCCAATTCTGATAAGTTAATTTCAATCAACTGGTCAAAGTACAGCTCTGGATTGGCGTATACCTCAGCATCACCAGTTAAGTAACTTGCAACTTTGTCCGCAGCATCTACCACATCTTGTCTGCCGGTAGCAGCCAAATATCTGCGCATCGAATCATCATAACCAAAAGTTGAAGTAGTGGCACCAATTTCAGCACCCATATTACAAATGGTCCCTTTTCCAGTACAAGACATGTTCGTGGCGCCTTCACCAAAATACTCAACCACTGCTCCTGTCCCACCCTTTACGGTAAGAATATCTGCAACTCTTAAAATCACATCTTTCGGAGACGTCCATCCATTTAGTTTACCAGTCAATTTCACACCAATTAGTTTTGGAAATTTCAATTCCCAAGACATTCCTGACATGACGTCAACGGCATCAGCACCTCCAACACCAATCGCCAACATTCCTAAACCGCCTGCATTTACAGTATGCGAATCGGTTCCAATCATCAATCCACCCGGAAATGCGTAATTCTCTAAAACGATTTGATGAATAATTCCCGAACCTGGCTTCCAAAAACCAATACCATATTTGTTCGAAACCGATGAAAGAAAATCAAATACTTCTTTCGATTGGGAATTGGCAAAAGCCAAATCAGTTGCAGCGCCATCTTTCGCTTGAATCAAGTGGTCACAATGTACGGTAGTCGGAACGGCAACTTTACTTTTTCCCGCGTGCATAAATTGCAATAAAGCCATTTGAGCGGTAGCATCTTGACAAGCAACACGGTCTGGTGCAAAATCAACATAATCTTTTCCTCTAGTAAAAGCTTGAGTAGGATTTCCCTCCCACAAATGCGTATATAATATTTTCTCTGTTAATGTTAAGGGACGACCAACAATCTCACGAGCTTGATCAACTCGAATGGTCATATTAGCATACACTTTTTTAATCATTTCAATATCAAAAGCCATAATCGATTGGGTTTATTTGTTTAACTGCTTTCTGTTTGGCCACATGGCCTCGAATGCTGTGCAAAATTACGAAAACGTTATACTAGTAAAAAGCTTTTGGTGAAATATGTTGACTAAAGCTCATAATTTACGAATACGAAATATTACAACATTGTTTTTTATCAAAAATAAAAAATAACACCCTTAAAATGCTAAATCTCAATTTTATGCGCCAAATCTCATCAAAGACTTTTCGTAAAAACGATGCAAAACGACACTCATTACAAGTCCTAAAAGCATAAAAATAGTGGATGAAATCAGAAATCCTCCAACCGAAGCGTCTTTTATACTGAAAAACTGATTCATCACTTGCAATAGCAACGAATAATGAATCAAAAACAAAGGGTATGAAATTTTGCAAAGAAACGAACTCGTGGCGCTAATCCACGATTGCCGCATATCCCAACTACTTAGGAAAGGCAAAAACAAAGCAATTGAAACGGAAGTCATGGGCAAATAAAGTACCTCCCAAAAAAAAGGTCGAGAATCAATGAACCAGCCAAAAAATCCAACACACACAAAAAGGAGGAACATCAATAGCATTCCAATAAGAAGGAATAATTTGCGGTAAGCAACCCAAAAGGCCCTACGATTAAAGTACATCCAAGCGCAGAGCACGCCAATATAAAAGGAATCAAGGCGATAAATCACAATCGGCTTTAAATGCTGATCCCATTCCAATAACGTCAAATTTCTACCATCTAAATAATAATTGTATTTAACACCAAAAAAAAGAGCAATCATCAAAAAAGTAAACCCTAAAAAAAGAGATGCTTTTCCAATAAACCGCAGCTTTTCTGCAGTCAGATACATCCCTAAAATCAACGT
>CALPOS020000172.1 GCA_943325255.2 Sphingobacterium thalpophilum | reverse complement strand
GGTGCAACTGCTACCGTCAATGTAGGGATTGGCACCACCACGCCTTTAGACCGCTTACACGTAGCGGGCAACATCCGCATGGTCGATGGCAACGAAGCCGCAGGGAGAGTGCTCACTAGCGATGCCAACGGAACGGCAACATGGACAGATGCTGCTGCCAATGCGTGGGGATTAACCGGAAATGTCGGCACCACCGCCGGCACCAATTTTATAGGGACTACTGACGATGTGGATTTAGTTTTTAAAAGAAATAATATCCTAGGCGGAAAACTTGGCGACGTCAATGCGTCTTTTGGACAATATTCATTATTTTCCAATACTACCGGCATTTACAACGTAGCAATTGGAACCTCTTCGATGTTCTCAAATACATCTGGAATTAGTAATTCGGCAATAGGGTGGGGATCGCTTAACAGCAACACTACAGGTGCTTATAATACTGCTGTAGGATACTCGTCATTATCTATTAGTAATGCAGATTCCAATACTGCAATTGGGTCTTCAGCTTTGTATAACACGACCACAGGCTCAAATAATACGGCAACCGGCACTGGGGCACTAAGAAGTAATATGGTAGGCGCCAATAATACTGCTGTTGGTACCGCTTCACTATTTGACTCATTAGGAAATGATAATACGGCAGTTGGATATCAGGCACTATTGACCAATACAACTGGATCTAAGAATACTGCTCTTGGTTTTCGAGCGGCTGTCTCAGTGAATAATTTAACCAATGCGACTGCAATAGGATCAGGCGCCAGCGTATCTACCAGTAATTCTCTGGTTTTGGGGAGTATCAATGGGGTTAATGGTGCAACCACTTCTGCAAATGTTGGTATAGGAACCACCAGTCCTGTTGCGCGTTTGGAGGTTGTTGATGAGGATGCTGCCACAGGAGGAGCGCTTCGGGGCAATCTGCACGTAATGACAAACAGTCCACAGAATGTGGATGTTGGTGCAGCGATTACTCTGGGGGGATATTATATTAATTCGTCAACAGCAGACCGTATTTTTGGTTCTGTGGAAGGTAGAAAAGCAACCAATATAACCGCAAATAGCTCTGGCTATTTGATGTTTAAAACGAACAATAATGTTACACTTACCGAACGTATGCGCATTACCAATACAGGGAATGTAGGTATCGGAACTGCAACGCCGGGAGGGCTATTTGAGCTGTCTCTAAACGAAGGAAGAAAACCCGCTTCCAACTCGTGGACAATTCCGTCAGATTCGCGATTGAAAAATGTAAACGGAATCTACGAAAAAGGTTTGGCAGAGATTCTTCAACTTAAGCCAATTCGCTATAATTATAAAAACACAGAAAAAAGAACTTTTGATCCAAAGGTATTGGACAAAGAAGCGTACGGTTTTTTAGCGCAAGAAGTACAAACCATTTTTCCAGAGGCTGTTGGGACTGATCCTGATGGGTATTTAAATTTTGATTTGCATCCGATATTGATTGCCTCTGTAAATGCCTTGAAGGAATTGAATACCCAAAACACCCAATTGAAAAACGAAAACGAAACCCTGAGAAGTGCCATGCAACAAATGGAGCAAAAAGTTGCATTCATCCTTTCGGAAATTGAAAACTTGAAAAAGTAAGATTTTTAGGAGCCGAGAACCTGCTGTTTGCTTTATCTTTTGTTCCGCGCTGCTTCACAAAAGGATGCCGCTGCCATCCGCCTTGCCGCGAGGCAGGTCAGGGCAAGGACTACATTTTCAAATAAAAATCCTTGCTAAATGAATATATTCGAGTCTATTTTAGTGCCGTGCCGTTTCTAAATCCAATTTATCAATTGGTATTTCTTCTAGCTCTTGCTGTAAAGAAATAGCGGAATTTTCTGGTTGTTGAGTATGGCACCCGTTACGCGCAATAGCGTATTTCATAATTTAAATAGTATCTTTAACATTGTACTTTATATCTGAATAGATGAAAAGAAATATTGCTATTGTTGAAGACGACCGAGATTTGCGTGAAGCGATGAGCTTGATGATTCAATTTACGGACAACTATGAATTGGTTTGCACCTTTCAAAATGCGGAAGAAGCACTTGAAAAAGCAGACGAAATTGCAGTTGATGCTGTGCTTATGGACATAAATCTTCCTGGAGAAAGCGGTATCGAATGTGTGAAACGATGGAAATTGAATTATCCCAAAGTGCTTTTCTTAATGTGTACTTCTTACGAAGATGATGATAAAATATTTCAAAGTCTTAAAGCTGGTGCCAGCGGCTACATACTCAAAACCGATGGTCCTGCAAAGATTATCAATGCATTAAACGAACTTTTTGAAGGCGGCAGTCCCATGAGCAGCAGTATTGCTCGTAAAGTGGTCGCGAGCTTTTCAAAGGTCGATGCGAGTAATATTAATGTAGAAACGCTAACTTCCAGAGAAAGGGAAATTTTGGATTCGTTGGCAAGAGGAAGAATGAATAAGGAAGTTGCAGCGGAGTTAGATATTAGCATTGGAACCGTGCGCAAACACATACAACATATTTACGAAAAACTGCATGTCAATACCCGAGTGGAAGCAGTAAATCTTTATTTAAAACGGTAGCGCAAAAAATGAAAACTAAGGCAGTAGCACTTTTACTTTTCTTTTTTTATTTGGGAACCGCTCAAACGATTCCGAAACTAGTATCTATTGAAAAATTCAAAACGAGTAGCACCAATCATGATAAGATTTTCTATGCTTTTACAACCGCAGAATACTATTTGGATACCGACGATATTGGTGCTTCCCAGAAATGGTTAAATATCGCAAAAGACTATCTCAACCCAGAAGTTGCAGATTCAACCGCTTGTCTAGTTCATAGTTTGCAATCGGAATTGTTTTACTATAATGGCTTATTCCAATTTGGCAAAGACGAGTCGCTAAAGGAAATATTGATTGCTAAAAAGAATAAAGACAATCTACTCATTGCAGATGGTTATTTTTTTCTTGGAATCCATCAAATCGAATTAAAGCAATACAAAAGCGCACAAGAATCACTTTGGAAATCCAGTAAAGTATATCCAAAAGGCGAAGTGCCGAAAAGGATGCGGGCCATCATTCAAAATGAGCATATTTACAATAACTTGGCGCAAGTCAAGATTAAGCTTAATGAATTAGATTCGGCATTTTTCTACAATAAAAAAGCCAATGAATATGCGGTTAGAGCAAAAAGCAGAAGAGGTATTCCAAATACCGAACAAACTTTTGGCGAAATTTATTTGATGAATAAAAAGCCAGATAGTGCGGCCTATTATTTTGAGAAAAGTATTGCTTCGGCAACTAAAAGTGAGTATTATGACATTGTACTTTTAGATTACGGGTTTTTGTTGCAATGCCATAGCAATAGTGCAAATTTGCGCGAGGTGTATTATCAAAAAGGATTGCAGTTGATAAACCTTCGAATGGTCAATTCGGCTTTCCAAAAGTATTTTTTCACAAAAGCACTTGCTGTTTTTAGAACGGTCGACAGTCAAAAGACCATCTATTGTCAAGATCAAATCATCGACATCGATTCAAGAGCTCAAATTGACGGGAATTTGTATCTGCAAAACTTCACGGATCAATATGTGAAGAATGAGAAAAAGGTGTTGTCGTTAGAGGTTTTGAAACTTAAGAAACAAAAAGACATTGTTTTATTTCAGTTGATAATTGCCATACTATTACTATTTCTATTGGCATTTATCATCCTTTATATTCGGAGAAAAAGCAAAATTAACTCCACACTGTTGCAGCAAAAGAATGACATTAGTAAAGATTTGCATGACGATATAGGTAGTGGCATTTCAAGTATTTTGATTCACTCTGACTTGTTGCAGAAAAATGGTGATGTCGATGCAAAGCAAAAAGTACTACTTCTAAAAATTAATGATACGGCTCGAGAAGTATCGCAACGAATTAACACTTTTGTTTGGTCTTTGAATACGGAGCATAACACGCTTCGTGATTTTAAAGAATACGTGCAATTTTATGGTGAAAATTTATTTGAAGGAACATCCATTGAACTGCGATTTATTGAACAAACGGAATCGGATAAGCCGCTATTAATTGATGGTAAAACGAGAAAGAGTTTGTTTTTCAGCTTTAAAGAGATTTTCAACAATGCCTTAAAGCATTCGAAAGCAAGTAAAATTACAGTTAAAATTGTCGCACTTGACAAAAGGGATTTACTGATTGAAGTAAAAGATAACGGCGTTGGCATTCAAAGCGATATTTTCTTTGGCAACGGATTGAAAAATCTCCAAAAAAGAGTGGAAGAAATGAATGGTACGATTCAAATTGAAACACAAGACGGATTGTACACACGAATTCAAATTCCACTTTCTTGATAAATTTCATATACGCTATTAAGCGTATTATTTCAAAAATAGAAGACAAAATTCGCTTTTTTGAGGATAAAGCTAACGGCCAATACTCTCAATATCGTATTGCGAATCTTTATGATTAGACCGATTTTTACTTGATAAGAATCAACATTTAAAAGCGGTCAAAATGAGAACATTACTTTTAGCAATTTTTATATTTTCTAGCAATATTTTACTAGCCCAAGTCGGAATCAACACCACCACACCCAATGCGCAACTCGATATAAAGTCAAGTAGTCAAGTCGCTCCGAGTAATACAGACGGTGTTTTAATTCCAAAAATAGATGTTTTTCCAGCAATCAATCCAACAGCAGCGCAACAAGGAATGTTGGTTTATCTCACTACAGCGACCACATTTTCAGGAAACCCTAAGCCAATAGGTTTTTATTATTGGGATAATTCACCTGCCGATTGGATTGCTGTTAAAGGTACGGATGGCGGAACCTTAGATCAAGCTTATGATTTTGGCGGAGCAGGTTTAGGAAGAACTATAATTGCCGATACTGGACCAGTTACTATTATTGGTACTGATGGTTTGGTTTCAACAGGAACCATTAATAGTGGGGTTATTGCGCCAAGCGGTGCCGGAACAAGAATGGTTTGGAATCCGAGAAAGGCTGCTTTTAGAGCGGGATTAGTCACTG
>CALPOS020000171.1 GCA_943325255.2 Sphingobacterium thalpophilum | reverse complement strand
GATGATATCGCTGAAAAGTACTTCAATAACAAAAACAAAAAGGAGCTATTGGGCGAGTTTCTGAAAATAGTTGAAATTGAAAATTCAAAACGAAAGAAAGCGACCGTAAAAGAATTGAAGGTTAAGGAAGTTCAGAAAAAGGAAATAATCAAGGAAGTTACAGTACAAGTAGATAAAATTAGAAAGGAGAAAAAGGAAAAGAAAATACTTGCCAATAAAGTCATCGAAAAGCCAAAGACAGTTTTAAAAATTGGCGATCGTGTTCGGATGTTTGACGGAAAAGCAATTGGAAGTATTGATAAAATTGAGAAGAATAAAGCGACGGTCAATTATGGGGTTTTCACGTCGACCGTTAGCATTGATGTATTGGAATTTGTAGAATCTAAAAAGTAAAGTATGTTGGACTTACCTATCGGAAAGAGAATTATATTGTTTGATGGACTTTGCAATTTGTGCGAAGCTTCTGTACAGTTTGTAATTAAGCATGACAACTCAGATCAATTTCGATTTGTAGCATTACAATCAGATTTGGGACAAAAGATTATTGCGCACATCGGAATTAATTCGAAAAACATTGATTCGGTCTTATTATACGAGCCTGGCGTTGCTTATTATTATAAGTCAAATGCCGCGCTTCAAGTCGCTAAAAACTTAGGTGGACTTTTTCATTTGGGTACTGTTTTTAGAATTATTCCAACAACTTTAAGGAATGCTTTGTATGATTACGTTGCAAAGAACAGGTATTCTTGGTATGGAAAAAAACAAAGTTGTATGATTCCAACAGAAGAATTAAAGTCCAAATTTTTATAAAAAAAAACTCCTTAATTTCTTAAGGAGTTAATTTCAGCTTATTTTTCTGTATTAGTTCTTTACAATTTTCTTAGTAATCGTTCCTTTATCAGAAACAATAGTTAGCAAATAGACACCTGAAGCGATATGAGCAATGTTCATTTCGAGGCTAGATACGTTTTCAAAAGATTGGTTTTGAACCACTCTCCCATTTAAATCAGAAATCTTGATAGCATTTATTCCAATGTTTTGATTGCTTGCAATGCTAATGATATTTGTAGCAGGATTAGGCGAGATAGTGATATCCGATGCAGAAAATTGCGAAACACTTAAATTCGGTAATGCTGTAATTTTCATTCCCAGATTATTTACTGTTGGTGCTGCAATAGCACGGTTGCAACCGTTATTTGCGGCAGTACTTCCGCAACGTGTCACTGTGCTTAGCGGCGTGTCGCCCGCTGGAGTACTTCCAATTACAGGAGACTCATTAATAATCCAAAAAACGTTGTTTCTACTGGCTCTAAGCATGACAGTAATCGTATTGTCAGTGGCAAAATCAGTAATGTCTAAACCATTATACTCAAAATCGACAACAAATTGTCCTGTTATTGGCGGAGCTTTTACTAAAACAATATTTTCCGAAAATGGAATCAAAGTTCCAGTTCCTGAACCACAAGCAGCGGTACCCGTTAGTGTTGGACAATCAGAATACAATGTCATTGTGAGCGTAATATCTGACGTATCTGTCAAATTAAAAAGATTTACAGATATGATATCTAATTGTCTTTCTGTACCAGCCAATTGTATTGCATCTCCATAACTTGTATTCAGTCCATTTGCAGTTGGTGTTATTTCCCCACCGTTTGTTGCATCGTGCGTAGTGTCGTAAATCGTTACTTGTGCCTGTAACGAAAAGGCTGTAGCTAGTGTAGCAGTGAATAACAGTAATTTTCTTTTCATCTTTTTTTGTTTAAATTTTTATAAATCTAAGTTTAATTTATTAGTATTTGATCCTTTTTCTAAATAATTATTTTATCACCTAGTTTCTTTCCAAATCGGAAATTATTACTTTAATTCTTTATTATTTTCTGAATAGAAGAGCCATTCTCAGTAGAAATTTTCATCAGATATATTCCATTAGATAAATCTGAAATATTCATATCAATATTTGATTCATTATCATAAGTTTGGGATCTAACTATTCTGCCGTTCAAATCAGTTAACATAACTGAAGTAATAGCGTTTGTATCACTACCAGTCACATTAATAAAATCTGTAGCAGGATTTGGAAAAGCCGTCACAGCAAAAGCCGTTGCAGTAATTTCATTCACATCTAAAAGATCTGTGTTGGTTGCAATAACAAGTAAATTATCAAATAAGCCTTCTGTTGATGCTGCTGCATTAACAATTGCAGCGGTTGTTCCGTTGGCAGGTACCGATCCGCTTCTGGAAACAAAGGCTACTTTATCAGGATCTAGCCCAGCCGCAGCGCCAACCGTTTGACCAAGAAAACCAGGTCCTTTCCAAATAATCTGTCCTGTCGATTTATTAAAACTTACAATAAGTTTTACCCATTCATTAGGAGGTAGCGTGATGTTTGTATTAGCAGCTCCTAAAAAGAAACCGTAGTTTGCAATTGGCGCCGTAGCGCTCGTGTAGTAACCTATACCTTGAAGTATGCGGGTTTTAGTGTTGAAAACGAATCCGCCTAAAATTTTTAATGATGCGCCATCAGTAGCACTGTCATAAATATACATCCCTTTAGTATTGTTACTGGCTCCTCCACCGGCACTTGTATACAAGTCAAATTCAACTTGAATTTTGTCATGTGCAGGGTCTCTAAAAGCCCACTGATCTGCTAAACCGCCCTGCCAAATATTTCTTCTGCCTTTGTCACCGTTGGTTCCTTCAATTTGTAAAACGTTTCCGTTGGCACCACCAACATTAACGATTTGAAAATTAGCAGCACTAGCATTTGTTCCTGTAGTAGCAGCAATCGGATCGAGATCGTAGTTGGTTGATAAGGTGTAGTAATTGTTGGTAGGAATTGTACCCGTTTCATCGGTACCGACAGGACCAACAGGCAAAGCATCAAAATTTTCTGATTGCAGGATTTGGCTTGACGCATCAAAAATGGAAGTAAATGCAAAAATTGAGAGTAAAATTCTTTTCATAAAAAGTGTTTTTAGATTAGTGATGATAAATTTAGTAAAAAACATGATATTAATTAATCTTCATTTTCCCATTTGCCAACAACCGAGGTTGCTAATGCATTTCCTAAAACATTTGTTGCACTTCTAAACATATCGCAAAAATGGTCAATTGGTAGTATTAATGCGATGCCTTCAATGGGAATTTTGAACATCCCGCAGGTCGCGGCAACAACGACTAAACTTGCTCTGGGAACACCTGCAATTCCTTTGCTCGTTAGCATCAAAACTAATAGCATGGTGAGCTGCGTTCCGATGGTTAAATCTATTCCGTAAGCTTGTGCTATAAAAATACTCGCAAAAGTCATATACATCATGCTTCCGTCCAAATTGAAAGAATAGCCTAATGGCAACATAAACGAAACAATTTTGTCTTTGACACCAAATCTTTCTAATTCTTCTGTTAGTTTGGGAAAAACGGCTTCGCTGCTGGTGGTTCCGAAGGCGATTATTAGTGGACTCACAATGTGCTGCAAAAGCGTTTTTAGTCGTTTGCCTAAAAAGAGAAATCCGATGAAAAGAAGGAAAACCCACAATGACGTTATTCCGACGAGAAAAGAACCAAAATACTTGGCATACGTTAGAAGCAACTCGTTGAAATCACGAACGGCAAAAACACCTGCAATAGCGCCGAAGACACCCACTGGCGCAAACTTCATTACATAATTCACCATTTTTAGAACGATGTGAGAAGTTTTATCCAAAGCTGTTACTACTGGTTTTGCGTAATCACCAATAGATGCAGCTGCCAATCCAAAGAAAATAGAAAAAATGACAATTTGTAGAATTTCGTTGGTTGCCATTGCTTCTACAATGCTTTTCGGAATAATATGCTCGATAAAGTTTTGTGCGGAGAAGTTTTGTGTTTTTTCGGTGACTTCGGATGCTGAAGATAAATCCACATCAGTGAGATGCAGTCCAACGCCAGGTTCCAAAAGGTTTACCCAAAACATTCCAATCAACAAAGAAATTAATGAAGCGGAAAAAAACCATCCCAAGGCCTTTCCTCCTATTCGTCCTACCGCTGTAATATCGCCCAACTTTGCTATTCCAACCACTAAGGTTGTAAACACTAAAGGCGCAATAATCATTTGAACCAAGCGAATGAAAATAGTTGCAAGCAACTTAATATATCCGCTAAATTCCTTGGCGCTCTCTGCACTCCAATTGTTGTGAATGACAATTCCTAGGATGGCGCCCACAAACATGGCAATAAGAATTTGTGTCGTGAGGTTGGAAAAAATGGATTTTATTTTGGTTTCTGTTGATGTCATATTTTATATTATTACAAAAGAACTTCTAAACATTATTATTATATATTTTATTGAGTAAATAAAAGTCAGCTAACACAATTGCTGCCATGGCTTCGACGATAGGAACTGCGCGTGGGACAACGCATGGGTCATGACGACCTTTGCCTTGCATTTCGACTATATTCCCCTGATTGTCTAACGTTTCTTGTTTTTGAATCAGTGTGGCCACTGGCTTGAATGCCACTCGAAAATAGATATCCATGCCGTTTGAAATGCCGCCTTGAATGCCGCCAGAAAGGTTGGTTTTGGTCGTGCCGTCGGGCAAATACAAATCGTTGTGCTCGCTGCCTTTCATTCTGGCACCACAAAATCCGCTGCCGTATTCAAAGCCTTTAACCGCATTGATAGACAACATGGCTTTTCCCAATTCGGCATGCAATTTATCGAATACCGGTTCACCGAGACCAATAGGTGCGTTTTGAATGACACACGTAATCGTTCCGCCAACCGTATCGCCTTCCTTTCTGATTTTTTTAATGTGTTCCTCCATTTTTGAGGCAGTATCAGTATCTGGACAGCGAACCGCGTTGGTTTCCGTCTTAGTAAAGTCGAGTTCTTGATAGGGTTTATCGATGAAGATCTCTCCGACTGATGAAACAAATGCATTGATCTTTATATTTTTTAGTACTTGTTTTGCGATGGCACCAGCAACTACTCGACAAGCAGTTTCACGCGCTGAGCTTCTTCCGCCACCACGATAGTCGCGTAT
>CALPOS020000170.1 GCA_943325255.2 Sphingobacterium thalpophilum | reverse complement strand
GTTGAAAGCGTACCCGAAGCCATTCTCGATGCTAAAGAAAATGCAAAACGCAACGAAATTACCAATTGTGAGTTTTTTGTTGGCGATATGAAAGTCGTCTTTAACGAGACGTTTATTGCGCAACATGGACAACCAGATGTCATCATTACTGACCCGCCAAGAGACGGTATGCACAAAGATGTCATCGATCAAATATTGAAAATTGCCCCTAAGAAAATCGTTTATGTAAGTTGCAACTCAGCAACGCAAGCACGTGATTTGGCTTTGATGGATGAAAAATACGAAGTGGCTAGAGTTCGTCCGGTCGATATGTTTCCGCAGACGCATCATGTTGAAAATGTTGTACTTTTGGAGTTGAGAAAAAAGAGTAAAGAGTAAAGAGTGAAGAATAGAGAAACAAGAATCAAGATTTATGAATAGAATAGTTATACTCGTTCTTTTATTCACAGCTTCGTTTACCGGTTGTGAGAAAGATGATATCTGTGCCGAAACGACGCCAACAACGCCCCGATTGATTATTGATTTCTATGATTTCACCAATCCAACACTGACCAAAAATGTTACAAACTTGGGCGTGATTGGAGAAGGTGTTGAAACTGTCATTTTATTCAATGGCGTTAGTAAAATTCAAATTCCACTTGATTTAACGAAAGACATCTCTAAATACCAGTTCATTTTGAATTACGGAAATAGCGATCCAATTTTCATTAATACTGATAATTTGCAATTCGATTATACGAGAAATAACGTATTTGTTTCTCGAGCTTGCGGCTATAAGACCCTTTTTACCTTAAGCCCAACCAGCCCATTTACACAAACTGACGCCACAACGCCCGATGGTTTGTGGATGAAAAACATTACTGTTCTGCAATCTAATATTAACAATGAAGATGAAACACACCTTAGCATTTCTTTTTAGTCTCATCGCGGTGTGTAGCGCTATAGAAACGAAGGCACAGGACAAAAAAACAGATAGCGTTCCCGCCAAAACATATCGCTACGGAGTTCGGGTAGGCGTCGACTTGTCGAAGATTGCGCGCACGTTTTACGAAAAAGATTATAGAGGCTTGGAATTGGCGGGCGACTATCGTTTGACAAAAAAATACTATATCGCTGGGGAGTTGGGAAATGAAGAGAAAACCGTCAATGACGAGCGACTTAATTTTACCACCAAAGGAACTTTTTTCAAAGTCGGTTTTGATTATAATCTATACGAAAACTGGCTTGATATGGAAAATCTAGTCTATATCGGCGCGCGTTATGGCGTGAGTTCATTTAGCCAAACCTTGAATTCTTATAAGGTATATGATCGTTATCCTTACTTTGGATTTCCGCAAAATATCGAGTCTGGTGAAGAATTTACAGGATTATCAGCCCAATGGATCGAAATATTACTGGGTGTCAAGGCCAAAGTAATCAATAACTTCTATGTTGGTTTTAGCCTTCGTGTGAATAAATTCTTTTCGAACAAACGACCGGATAACTTTGACAATCTTTTTATTCCAGGTTTCAATAGGACTTATGACGGAACCTTTGGCGCTGGATTTAATTATACGGTTTCATATTTTATTCCAATTTACAAAAGGAAAGCGGTAGTTCCGGCTAAGAAGAAATAATAAATTACGAATTGAGAATTACGAATTACGAATTACGAATTGGGAATTACGAATCTAGTTACTTTTATTATGCAATGTCTTTTGTATTGAACCTATGATTTTTAATAGTTCCTCAATATCAAATAATAAACTTTCACTTTCCTCTTTGGTTATAAATTCTGTATCGGTTAATAATCTGACCCAATAATTAGTTTCTCTAGCTTCTTTGTATGCAATTGTAAGTTTAGCGAAAAAATCTTTTTCTGATTGTCCTCCAATTGCCTATTCCACATTCGCCCCAATTGAGGTTCCAGACCGAAGCAACTGCTTGCTCAAAACATATTCTTTTTTATTCTCACACAAATGCTTATAAACTGTTACAATTTTTACAGCAAAAACATAACTCTTAATCTGAATAACATTCTCCTTCATTATTCTAATTCGTAATTAATAATTCGTAATTACTTAATCACTTTCACGCCTTTCATAAAAATCCACTTCATAAACAATTTTTCTCCATCATTAGTTTTGACAGCTTGAAATTGCGGTGACAACAAAGTACCAACCACGAAAGCGGTAACTGGAATCCAAAAACCATAAAGGTTCGTGTATTTTCCAATAAGAAATCGAAAACCAATAAATAGAATTCCAAAACAAAGTAGTTGTAATAGAAAACCCCTCAATTGCAATTTTGTCATAAATAGTACTTGTTAGTTAGTCATTATTAATTGAATTAAACTTCGCGCGCTTACTACCTTCATACATTTCATATTTCACCAAACGCGCTTCCAAACTTCCATTGAATAACTTGATTTTTCGCGACGGTTTCAATCCGACAAACTTCAAAGCTTCGAGGTTAGCTGTGATAAACCAAGCGTTGGTTCCTGGATAATTTTGCTTGAGCGTATCACCGATTTCTCGGTAAAAACGTTCCATTTCGATATCCAAACGTTCGCCGTAAGGTGGATTAAAAACCATATGCAATGGACCTTTACTTTCCTTTTCTGTATCAAAAAAGTTCTTCTCTTGGATTGTGATGTATTCTTCTAAATTCGCATTTTTGATATTATCTTTGGCTTTCAAAACAGCACTTGGCGCTTTGTCATAACCTTTAATGGTGTAATGAAATTCGCGGACTTTCTTCAACAACGAATCCATAATTTGGTCGAACAAATCATTGTCCCAATCGTTCCACTTTTCAAAAGCAAATTCTTTTCGGTTGATGTTGGCTGGAATATTACACGCAATCATCGCAGCTTCCGCCAAAATGGTTCCACTACCACACATCGGATCTAGAAAATCGCCTTGTCCTTCCCAACCCGAAAGCAAAATCATTCCCGCGGCAAGTACTTCATTAATCGGCGCAATATTCGTTGACGTTTTATAACCGCGTTGGTGCAAAGAAACACCCGAAGTATCTAAAGCGACCGAAACTTGGTCTTTGTCGATGTGAATATTGATGCGCAAATCCGGATAATCTTTGTCGACACTTGGGCGCTGTCCTGTTTTATTTCTAAACTGATCAACAATCGCATCTTTACATTTTTGAGCGACAAACTGCGAATGTTTGAAATAATCGGAATGCACCGTCGTATCGATTACAAACGTCTGGTTCGAATTCATATAATCCGACCATTTGATACCGGAAATCCCTTTATACAAAGCGACATCTGTGTTCGCACGGAAATAATAAATCGGTTTCAATATCTTCAAAGCCGTACGCAAAGACAAATTAGCCTTATACATAAATCCTTTGTCGCCTTTGAAACTCACCATTCGAACGCCTTCCTCGACGTCTTGTGCGCCCAACATTCTCAGTTCTTTAGCGAGTATTTCTTCAAAACCAAAAAAGGTTTTGGCAATCATTTTAAAATTA
Source organism: Sphingobacterium thalpophilum (assembly GCA_943325255.2). Classification (GTDB taxonomy): domain Bacteria; phylum Bacteroidota; class Bacteroidia; order Flavobacteriales; family Flavobacteriaceae; genus Flavobacterium. Next base: position 1,564 of record CALPOS020000170.1, on the reverse strand, counting down.
TTTTCCATTGCAAAATCAAGTATTCGGTGCAAAAATAGTCTAAATTTGCATTTTAATTGGATTTGAAAATAGAATAAATGGCAGAAGATTCACAACCAACAACCAACAACCAACAACCATCAACTAAAAACTGGTTCGCCTCTTGGTTTGATTCGCCGTATTACCATATCTTGTACAAAGAACGCAATTACCGTGAAGCGCAAATCTTTATGGATAATCTCACTCAATATCTCAATTTGCCTGAACACGCGAAAGTATTGGACTTGGCCTGCGGAAAAGGTCGTCATGCGATCTATCTCAATCAATTGGGTTTTGATGTTGTGGGTGTTGATCTCTCGGAAAACAGTATTGCCATTGCCAATAAAAACGCCAATGCAACTTTGCATTTTCAAGTGCATGACATGCGACATTCCTTCGATGAAAAATACGACGCCATATTCAACTTGTTCACCAGCTTTGGCTATTTCGAAAACGACGCCGACCATCTCAAAACACTCGTTGCGATTAAAGAAAGTCTGACCGAATATGGTTTTGGCGTGATTGATTTTATGAACAGCACAAACGTCATAGCCAACTTAGTTCCCGAAGAAACGAAAACCGTCGACGGCATCGATTTTCACATCAAACGCTTTCATATTGACAGTTATATTTATAAAGAAATCGACTTTGAAGATGACGGTCAAAAATTTCACTTTACCGAAAAAGTACGTGCTTTTACCCTACAAGATTTTCAAGAATTGATGACCGAAGCAGGCATTTACCTTTTGGATATTTTCGGCGATTATAAACTCAAGAAATTCCACAAAACCGATAGCGAACGTCTCATCATGATTTTCAAATAATGAACTATCTTTTGCCCTTCTTATCGGTACTCTTGGGTTACGGCGTGGCTTTGTTCATCCAACCCAAAAACAAGAAAAACCTCAAATTGCTGTTGGCTTTTAGTGGGTCGTTTTTGTTGTCGCTCACCGTGATTCATCTTTTGCCGGAGATTTATGACTCGAGCGGCAGCGAACTGGCGAAGCAAAGTCATTCCCATAATATTGGCATCTACATCATGGTCGGCATTTTGTTCCAAATTATTTTGGAGTTTTTCTCTAAAGGAGCCGAACACGGACATGTACACGGACACGAAACGATGGTTCAAATTCCGTGGTTGTTGTTCATCAGTTTGTGTATTCACGCTTTCTTAGAAGGTCTACCGGTAAATCGCCACCATAATTTAGCTTGGGGAATCAGCGTGCACCACTTGCCGATTGCTGTGATTCTGACCACTTTTTTCATTAAAAGTCAACTCAACAAAATTGCGATATTTTTCTTTATGCTCACCTTTGCCATCATGACGCCACTCGGAACTTTGGTCGCTAATCAAGTCGGTTTCTTGCAAGACTATTACACCGAAATCACAGCAATCGTCATCGGAATTCTTTTCCATATTTCATCGACGATTATTTTCGAAAGCAGTGAAGGTCACAAATTCAACATCGCCAAAGTCTCGATGATTGTATTGGGGATTTTGTTGGCGTATTTTATTTAGTTGTTGGGCGTGACCACAAGGGTCGGG
>CALPOS020000169.1 GCA_943325255.2 Sphingobacterium thalpophilum | reverse complement strand
TCTTTTTTCATTCGATGAAAAAATCAATAATTCTTCCTTAGCATACATCCACTCGTATAAGAAAGGAGATTTGATGGAACGTGTAAGCGATTCGATGAAATTGAAAACTTTCTTTATGAAGTTTTTTACAGGAATATTAGTCGATGTAAGCGTTTCGGTATATTCCTTATTTATATTGTTCTTTATCAACAAAACTCTTACGTTGGTAGTTTTGGGCGTCATGATTTTGTTTGTTTTATGGTTCAAATTCATAACGCCATATCTGAAACAAAACGAGCGATTGAGATACATCCGAAAAGCGGATTTTATTTCTAAAATGATGGAGAAGGTAGAAGGAATTCAAGTGATAAAAAGCTTTAAAATAGAGCGCTATCATTCGAATAAAATTTACTCTAGCATTAATGATTACTTGAGAATTCAATTGCGAAATGGGCACATCGACATTATCAACAAAGTTGTGGTCGCATTGATTATTATATTCTCCTCTGTAATTATCATGGTTTTTCTGACCATGTCAGCGATACAGACACAAATAATTACATTGGGGCAAATTGTAACATTTATTGCTTTGTCTTCTAAAATATTTTCTTCATTGAAAGGAATCTTAGATGACAACATGACGCTTCAAGAAAACGAAGTTATTTTAAAAAGATATCTTGACTTTGACGAAGATACCAAAGTCAGAACTAATAAAGGTATTAAAGATTTTACGATTGATAAGATTGAATTTCGAGGAATTAATTACGGTTATATGCCAAATGAATTTGTCTTGAAAGACATCAACTTAAAAATCAAAAAAGGGGAGAAAATCAAAATTGAAGGGCAAAATGGATCTGGGAAATCTACCTTCAGCAAAATTCTAACAACACTTTATCATCCGGATTCTGGGTCAGTATTGGTAAACAATAAAGAAAAAAAATTCTATGATGAAGAAAAAATGAGAGAAAAAATCTTGTTGGTGACCAACGAAGACATCTTATTCAATGACAGTATTTATAATAATATTGCTTTAGGAAAAGACATTAGTATCTCAGACATTTTAGACAAAGCTAAGGAGATCAATTTTTATGATTTCATCGCTTCTAAAGAAGATGGATTGGATTTTATTATTAATGAAAATGGTAAAAACTTATCCACTGGACAACGCAAGAAAATTCTTTTGCTTCGCGCTTTATTCGCAATCACTGAAATTATCATTCTAGATGAAGTACTTTCCGGAATGGATGTCGAATCTCGCAGCAAAGTTGAATCGTTAATCGACGCCGACAATGATAAGACGTATATTATCATCTCACATGAACCTATCAAAAACATTAACTTCACGAAAAAATATAAAATAACAAATGGAGAACTCTACATTTTACAACACGAAGTCGATCAATTTTATTAAGATACTCAATAAAATTCTAATTGCTTTTTTAATTGTTGTTTTAGTGTTGATTTTTGCCTTGAGGTTGAATGATACTGTTAGTTTCAGGGAAGGTCAAATCTACTCAGACACACCACAATTAAAAATTAACGCGCCCAACGAAGTCAAAGTACTCAAGGTTGCAGTAAAAGAAGGTCAAGAAGTCAAAAAAGGCGATACCTTATTTGTTTTAGAAAACAAAAAGACAGAATCTGATTTTAATGTTTTGAATACCGATCTAGCTTCGAAAGAGCACAAAATTGGTATCATAAAGAAATTGATTGCAAACACTACGGATCGCAAAAATTCCCTACTTCAACTATTGAAGATTCAATCTGGGATTTATAAAACGGACCGTAAAAAATCAGCTTTAGAAATTGCGGCCCTGAATAATAAATTGAATTTATCTTCGCAGCAAAGTTCTATCTTGACGGACAAATTCAAAACAGACTCGTTACTGTACGCAAAAGGCGCCATTTCGCGCTATGAAATGACCGATACAAAAAACAAGAATTTGGATGACAGAAAGTCGCAACTGGAAGTTAAATCTACTTACGGTGCTAAGAATTACGATTTCGAGAACTTGTACAACAATTACAGACGGTCTAAAAATGATTTGCAGCGAACCATCATTGACGTTGACAACGAATTGCAAAATTATCAGCGAGAATTAGTTGAACTAGAAACTGAGATTAAAGACGGAAAATATAATCTTAACTATATCGCAGATGAGTTGAAGAAAATGGTCATTGTTAGCACCATTGACGGAACAATTTCAAACCTTTTTAATTCAAGACAGAATATAGAAATACTTGCAAAAGGCGATTTACTGACGATCATTGCTCCGAAAAAAGAGCACTTTTATGCGAAAGTAATCTTGGACGAAAAAGACCTGGCATACGTTAAAAATGGTCAAGAAATAAACCTAAAACTGGACGCGTACAATTACTATAGATATGGCGCCATAAAAGGACAGATTACTTATGTATCGCCATCTGATGTGGATAAAACATTCTACTGTTTGGCGACCATAAAAAAATACAATCCAAGTATCAATTTGAAAGCAGGATACAAACTTAAAGGAGAAGTAATCATAGAAAGAATGCAGTTATATCAGTATATTATTAAGAAATTGTTCAATAAGATTGATAGTAATGTTAATTAGCAATATGAAAAAGAGTTTCTATTTACTTCTGTTTGTATTTTCAAATGTGGCTTTTGGACAAAATCTGATGACCTATAAAGACTGTTTGGAACTGGCGATGAAAGAAAACTTAGACCTAAAAACTGCCATAAACAGTAATCAAATTGCCCGAGTTAAGTATCAATCCAGTTACGGAAAATTATTACCTAACATTTACGGATCTGGTGAAAACAAAAATTCTTGGGGACGCGATATTGATCCGAATTCAAATCTTTTCATCAATACTGACATCAAAAATTATGTAGGCTATATTAATGCTACTTATAATTTATTTGCTGGTTTTAATGTTTTGAATACCATTAGATACAACAAGCAAGACAAGAAAATTTCAGAAAGCAACATTGATCGCATTGAGAATTTGATTACGATTAATCTTGCCGAGAAATTCATCACCATATTGTACTTACAAGAAATTATTCTAGCCAATCAGGAACAGATCAAATCGAGTGATAAACAGCTAGAATTGGCCACTTTAAAATTTGAAGCAGGTGCTATCTCAGAAAGTGAAGTATTCAAAATCAAATCGCAAAAAGCATCTGAAGAATTAAATTTGTTGTCCAATCAGAACAATCTTACCGATAATTTTGTGGCATTGAAGCAGCTTATGAATATGCCTTTGGAAAAAGAAATCGTGCTGGTCAAGCCGATAATGTTATTGGATCAAAAAGTGACGCTTGACGAAGATCCTTACGCAATGGCAAAAAAAGCAGTTGAAATCAATCCGGCGTATTCTATGAGTTTGTTGCGTGAAAAAAAAGCAAGAGCTTCATTGGCTATTGCGAGAGCTGCACGATATCCGGTTTTATCAATGCGTGCCCAATATGGAACCCAGTATACTAAAACGGACTATAAAGATAATGAAGAGGATTTACTCGATTTTAATCAGCAAATTAAAAACAATGAAGTGAATATTTTCAGGTTGAATTTAGTTATTCCGATTTTCAGTCAACTCGATAACCGCTCAAAAATAAAAACAAGTAAATTTGAATACAAGCAATCTAAGATTGACACCAAAATTACGCAAAATTTACTGTCAAATGAGGTTTTAAAAATCATTACTAATACAAAAACTTCTATAAAGAAAAACGAAGCCTCAGCTATCGCTTATGAGTTTTCACAGAAAAGTTATGATGCCGATTTGTTGAAATTCGAACTAGGGAAAATCAACATTAATGAATTGAATTTTACCAAGACTACTTATATAGATTCCCAAGCACAATTGATAAAGTCGAAATACGAATTGTTGTACAATAATGCGCTTATTAAATTCTATTTGGGTGAAGCATTTTCTCTTTAAAAACAAGAAATAAAAACGCTAGAAAATCATTTTTACTTGTTTGATATCAAAATCGATAAGATTTCCGTTTTCATGTTGAATGATTAGTCGACCCAGTGGAGTAATTCCTTGTATCACTCCGTTAAAGAATAAAAGATCAGAATCTTGAAAAACCATCTTTTCATTCCTCTTAAAAAGCAGATTGGTGTACATTTCACGCAACAACAGAGTAGTGAATTTCCAAGAGTTGATATTTTCTTGAATTTCATTCACAATCTGTTTTAGTAACGCTTCCCTGTCAATTGTCGTCCCAGTAATCAAAGCCAATGATGATGCCTGCGGCAAACTTTCAAATTCGAGCTGATTGACATTCAGTCCAATTCCGATAACAGAATCAACGCTACTGTCACTCTTAAAACAGTTCTCGATCAAAATGCCTCCGATCTTCTTGTCATCTGACATAATGTCGTTTGGCCATTTGATAGTTAGATTCGGAATATTTAAAGGTCTTAATGATTGTAATACGGCCAGTGAAACAACGATATTTAAATCGAACAAAGAAGAACTAGAAACCGCAAAGTCTTTTACCAACATACTCATTATTATATTCTTACCTTTTTCTGATGACCAAGCAGAACCTCTTTGACCTTTACCCTTTGTTTGAAGTTCAGCGGTAACTACACTATAATTTTCTAGTGATTGCTTACGAACTAAGTCCTTCAAATAATCATTTGTAGAGTCTATGGCATCGAGTTTGACTACATTCATTTAGATATAAGGAGTAACAGAATTTAATCTTATGTTAAGGTTCAAAAATAATGACAAAAAATGATAACTTTGCAAACATATATAAAATAATAAATGACGAAAAAAGCGATTAATAATGATGTTCTTCTAGCAAATATCATTAAAGGCATTGAAGAAGTAAAAGGAAATGATATTGATATTTTAGATTTAAGAGAAATAGATAATTCGGCTTGCGACTATTTCATCATCTGCAACGGAAATTCTAATACACAAGTTAACGCAATAGTTAACTCCATCCAAAAAACAGTTTCAAAAGCAATCAAAGACAAACCATGGCATGTAGAAGGTTCCGATAATGCGGAGTGGGTGCTGATGGACTATGTGAATATTGTTGTGCATGTCTTTC
>CALPOS020000168.1 GCA_943325255.2 Sphingobacterium thalpophilum | reverse complement strand
TATTGAAAATTCAAATTTTGGAGTATTTGCAACGGATTTGAATGGAGACGGTACGGTTGATAGTTCAGACACTGATGTGTTTTTTATCAACGTTGAAAATTCGATTTATTCGAACCATCCGTGAAGATGATTTATAGGTTAAAAAAAAATTAAAACGATTTGCTTTTGATCCTTACGCTTAGCGTGATTCTCGGGGATTAGCATTATAAAAAACAGTAATGCTTTTAGTTTAGTGTTTAGTTAGTAATTAAGCCGCTTAGGAAACGAAGCGGTTTTTTTGTTGGATTTGTGTTGTAATGTTTGCTCAAATTCGGGAGACTTTGCCAGCGGGGTTGAGAAGTTGATAATTCAAAATTCAAGTGTTTGAATGCAATTTAAGGATTATATTTGGCTGTTTTTTAGCGCGTGAATAAATTGAAAAGTGTTTTATTTTTCTTAAAGTGTTGCAATGAAATTTTAGTTTCACGGTATTGTTATACCTTGTTTTTTGTTTTTTTCTTAATGGCTTTTCAGCCAGTTTTAGCGCAAATAGAGCCAGTTACGAAAAGTGATGATTATATCATTACCAAGCGATTGCTTTCGGTTGAAGATGGTTTAGCCGGAAAATCTGTTTTTTGCGCGGCTGAGGACAAAGATGGATTTATGTGGTTTGGAACCAGTAATGGATTGTGTAGGTATGATGGCAATTCTTGTAAAACATTTACCAAACAAAATTTCGGATTACTAGCGAATGAAATAGCAACGCTTAATGTTGATGATAAAAATCATTTGATTATTGAATTTAATAACAAGAATTTAAACGAAAAGATACATGGAGAAATACAAGTTCTAGATTTAAATAATAGCAAGCTTCAAACGTTTGAAAGTGCTTATCCTAAATTGCCCTTTAAAATTAAAGACGTTGTCTGTATTAGTACTTATGAAAATAAAAAATTGATTTATATAACAAAAAATCCTTATCAAGTATGGGAATATACATTAAAAAAGGGCTTTAAATTAATAGGAGCATTAACCAAATGGAACGCAATTAAAAATTCAGATTTAATATACAGTTCCGACAATTCTATTTCAACAATTGTTCAAAATGGTAGTATCGTTTTGAAGAAAAAAAACTACCCTAACTATTTCATAAAAGAGAATAGGTTTATTGCTTTCTCCAACAAACAAAAAGAAACTATTTTTTCAATCACAAAAAACAAATCGTTATTGTGCTATAATTCTGTGACAAATACGGTCTCAAAAAGGAATTTTCCTGTTGCTACAGATAGTTTAGAGCAACAAAACTCCGAACCATTTTTGCATTTATCAACTGTGACCAACTATCCCTGGCTTTTTCCGCAACAGCATTTTGGTAATGGTAGTATTGTATATAATTTAAAAAAAGGTATTTATTTTATAGATGATAAATCTTTTTTTCTGATCGCCAAACCCCAAGAAATAAGTAGTGATTTTAACTTTGGAATTTCTTCTACTTTCAAAGACAGTAGAGGATATTACTGGTTGTGTACTACGTTTGGTGTCTTTCAAGTTGATTTAAAATCCAATCACTTTAAAAGTTATTTTTCGAAACAACAAGAAAAAATATGCAGTTATAATCAAGTAAGGGGTATTTATGCAGAAAACACTTTGGATAAAAACACGAAAAAGTTAACTGCCAATTTGTACGCAAATGTGTGGTTGTATTTATGCATTTCTAAAACAAAATTAAAAAATACAGAATTGTCTTATGCTACAAATACCTGTGCTTATAATGCCTTAATAAAACACAAGAACAAATTTTATATTGGTGGAGTTGATGCTATTTATGAATATGAAGAGACTCATAACAAAGCAATTGAAATTAGTACTTTTGGAAATAAATTGGATGGAAATTATGTTTGGTCTTTAACGACGGTATCCGATAGTATTCTTATAGCAGGTCATGGTAATGGATTAACTGAGTGTAATTTACTTACTAACAGAAATAAGGCACTAGTGTATAAATCTCCCAAAATACCAAGAGCGAAAAATGTATATCGTTTTGTTCAAACTAAGTCAAAAGGGCTGATAGCTGTGGCTGAAAATGGGTTATTTTTGATAGATAAAAACAATATTGTAGTAGATTACTATGGTAGTTTGGTTAGCGATAAATTACATCATCTGCCTATTAGTATTATTTATGATATGCAAGAGGATAAAAACGGAATCTGTTGGATTGCCTCCAATGGGGAAGGTCTTTTTCGTTGGGACTGGCGCCACTCGGAAAGCGTTAAAAGTATTAAAATAAATCAATTCACCACAGAACAAGGGCTTCCTTCGATGCTACTCTATCGCATAGAAGAAGATTCAGATAACAATCTATGGATTGGTACAAATAATGGATTATTGCGATTCAATACCCAAACGTATTCCACTTCCGTTTACACCATCAATGACGGAATAAACAATAACGAATTCAATAGAACATCTTCCTTTAAAGCGGCTGATGGAACTATTTATTTTGGTGGATTAGATGGCGTTAATGGATTTAATCCAAAAGAGCTATTAAGTAACGAAGCCAGAAAAGAGCCTGCACTACAAATGATAGCTTTAAGAACGTTTTCTGGAAAAGACAATTTATTACTTGATCAACTTTTGGATTTTAAGAAAACAAAAACAATACTATTAGAACCCGGGAATTCGTTTTTCACCATAGAATTTCAGTTGTTGGATTTTCAAAAGCGCAAACACTTGTATGCCTATAAAATAGATGGAATTGATGCCGATTGGATCTATATCGACGAAAATACAATTCGTCTAAGTGGATTACCTTACGGTGAATTTAAAATGCATATTAAAGCACAATTAGCTAATGGGAAATGGAATAGCCATCCTATTGTCTTTCCAATCATTGTTTTGAAACCCTTTTATTTACAAATTTGGTTTTTATTAGCTTTAATGCTTCTCATAATCAGTGGATTTGTTTTTTACCTTCGTTATAGAACCTATAAGCTCCATAAGGAGAATCACGAATTAGAATTAAAAGTAAAAAGTCGAACAGCAGCGTTAAAAAAATCATTAGAAGATAGAGAACTTCTCTTGGCAGAAATACACCACCGTGTTAAAAACAATCTACAAGTCATCAGCGGTTTACTGGAATTGCAAAAAGAAGAATTAACCGATAAAAGTGCTATAGCCGCCTTTACCGAAGGACAAAGCAGGGTCAGTAGTATTGCTTTAATCCATCAAAATTTATATCAAAATGAAAACCTAGGAAGCATTGAGTTTTGCTCATTTGCAAAAGATTTATCCAGTAAAGTAGCCGAACTTTTTGAAAACAAAAACAATAAAGTGGACTTTACAATCGAGAATAAAGAAATGTATTTTGACATTGATACTGCGGTACCTTTGGGTTTAATACTTAACGAATTAATTACAAACTCCTATAAGTATTTTGAAAAAGGGGCACAAGAAAACAGTATTAGTATAAAAGTACTTCCCGCAAAAAACAATACGCATACCTTAGTCTATAAAGACAATGGCCCAGGTATAAAACAAAATGTCGATTTTAAAACAACCACTTCGTTGGGATTAAAATTAATTAGAGGATTGTCTATACAACTGGATGGAAAAGCGACTTATAAATATGAAAATGGAAGCGTTTTTACCATAAAGTTTAAAGATTTAGCCGCACGAAAAATGTAAGAACATCATGAACAAAATTAAAATCGGTATTGTAGAAGACGAAATGATTATTGCAGAAACTATTGTTTTAGCTTTAGAAAAAATTGGCTATGAATGTGCAGGTGTAGCACGCAAGTATAAAGGAGCTATTAAAATGTGTGCCGAAACGGTTCCTGATTTAATGCTACTTGACATTAATTTAGGTGCTAAAAAAGACGGTATCGATTTAGCCCTCGAAATAAAAGAACGTTTCAACACGCCCATTATTTTTCTTACCGCCAATAGTGATCCCGCTACGGTCAATCGTGCAAAAGCAATCAAACCCTTGGCTTTTTTAGTAAAGCCGTTTTCGCCAAACGATTTGTACACCGCTATAGAAATCGGGTGGAACAACTACTACGACAATGCCAACAGTGAACTCACCACAAGCCCTCACATAATAGTAAAAGTAGGTACTAGATATGAAAAAGTAGTGCTCGATGAAATTATTCTATTGAAAAACGAACAAAATTATATGTTGCTTACTTTAGTTTCAGGGAGAAATCTATTGGTTAGAAGTATTACGGAGCAAATGCTAAAAAGACTACCAGCCGCTACATTTGTAAAAATTAACAGAACCTATATTGTCAATTGCAAGCATGTTACTACAATTGAAACAAAAACGATTAGCATTGCTAATTTAAAACTAAATATTACAAAGGCCGTTAAAGAAGAACTACTACTTAAAATGTAAGCAAGGCTTACGGGTACTCTTTTCCCGTTTTATATGGTCTAATAGAATCATTCGATTTCTAGTTTTACTATTCTTACTTTTTTTACAAAAAAACGCTTTCGTCACACATTTCGGGTGCTTCGTCACATATTGTTGTATGCTCTAAGAAATAATCTTTTTTTTGCGTGCTAACTAGGCACAACATAAAACTAATCTTACTGATCTACTTTAACAATCCCATGCCATGATGAAACCAATTCAAAAATCAATTGTTGTCCGTGTGCTTTTGCTTGTGGCAAGTATATTGCATCTCAAAAAAAGCGCAATCCGAAATCGAAAAGGTAAGACGTCTTTTGATTTATTTGAATTGTGGTTCAGGTTATTTAAACGCTCCGCGTATAAAACAAACCTGCTTATTTGCCTTTTAGTCCTCCCTTATCATGGACTGAAGGCACAGTGTACAGTCTCTATAACCGGCACCGGCACTTTGTGTGCGGGTTCTACAATTACTGCTGCACCCACTATAGGCATACAAACGCTGGCGTGGAAATTAAACGGCAATGTCGTAAGCACCACCACTGCCACCTGGAATGCCAACGGCACAACAGTGGCGGGTGGCAATGGAGGAGGTTCAGGTGCCAATCAATTGAATACTCCATTTGACGTGTCTGTGGACGTCAGTGGCAACGTGTATGTAGTGG
>CALPOS020000167.1 GCA_943325255.2 Sphingobacterium thalpophilum | reverse complement strand
TATAAAACCCACTTTCTCGGATATTTTTGCGCAAAGGCCACCCAGAATTCTTGCTTTAATTTTTGATTTTCTTGTTTGGAGTACATACTATTTTATAAATTCTTTTATAAAAAAAAGTCACTTGCTAATTGTATTCTTACTATCACCGCAGATTCGCAGATTTAAAATTTAGTTGCGGAAATCTGCGAATCTGCGGTTTAATTCATTAACCTCTATAGAATTTTCGTAAATTCGTAAACAATCGTCCTGTCTTCGAATCGCAAAATTACACTTTGTCATGGATTTTCAAGATTTTCTGCAGTGCATTCCACAACTCGAACGCGAAAAACTTCCCGCAGCGGCAGCGCATGATCTCATGACGCCTCCAGAACGCAAAGACTTGATGAAAGCCATCGATTTTGAAACGCATAAACCTCGAAAAGCGGCGGTCATGATGTTGTTATATCCTAAAAGAACTCAAACCTATTTGGTGCTCATTCAACGCAATTCTTATCCTGGTGTGCATTCTTCTCAAATTGCTTTTCCTGGAGGTAAAGTGGAGTTGGAGGATGAAAGTCACCAACACACTGCTTTACGGGAAACGCATGAAGAAGTTGGAATTGCGCCGCATCAAATTCAAGTTGTTCGTGCATTTACAGAAGTGTATATTCCGCCTAGTAATTTTATGGTATATCCGTTTATGGGTTATAGTTTGGAGAAACTTCGCTTTATTCCCGATCCCGAAGAAGTGGCGGGAATTATTGAGTTTCCGCTGCGCCAATTTCTAGATGATCAAATCGCAACGGTAAAGAAAATGGATACCGCTTATTCTCAATCGATTGACGTTCCTGCCTTCAAAATCTACGATCATTATGTTTGGGGTGCCACCGCCATGATGCTCAGCGAGTTGAAAGAAACGCTCAAAAAGGTGTTGTAAATAGAGGTGAATTTGTAAATTAGCCCGCTGATTTTTAAACAAACAATTATGGGATTATTCGAAAGAAATCCTTTTGGACATATACTTTTTCTCAAAAAATGGCTGATTCGAATTTTCGGCGCGTTGACGCATAAGCGTTATCGTGGTTTTAATGATTTGCAGATAGATGGTTCTGAAATTATTAAATCCTTGCCAGATAAAAATGTACTATTTATTTCCAATCACCAAACTTATTTTGCCGATGTCGTGGCGATGTTTCACGTATTTAATGCGAGTTTGAGTGGGCGAGAAGACAACATCAAAAATATTGGTTATCTCTGGCAACCTAAGATGAATATCTACTATGTGGCGGCAAGTGAAACCATGAAAGCGGGTTTATTGCCACGAATTCTATCGTATGTTGGAGCCATTACTGTAGAACGGACTTGGCGCGCCGGAGGAAAAGATGTGACGGAAAAACGTGAAGTCAATCCGAGTGATACGGAGAATATCAGGATTGCACTCGAAGACGGCTGGGTGATTACTTTCCCACAAGGAACCACGCGTTCGTTCAAGCCAGTTCGCAAAGGAACTGCGCATATTATCAAGCAGCACCGTCCGGTTGTGGTGCCGATTGTGATTGATGGATTTCGCCGTTCGTTTGATAAAAAAGGATTACGTGTAAAAAAGAAAGGAATTCTACAGTCGTTCACCATCAAAGAACCTCTCAACATTGACTACGACAACGATACGATTGAGCAAATTGTCGAAAAAGTAGAATACGCCATCGAGCAACATCCATCGTTTCTAAAAGTAATTCCAGCGGAGGAAATAGAAGCGCAAGAAGAATTGAATAGACTGAGACGATATTAAATTAATTATCAATTATCAATTTTTCTCTACAACTCAATCTTCTTCAATTCCTTATAATTAGCAAAGAGTTTCTTCAACAAAATGCCATACAACAATCGGTAAAATAACCAGAATAAGCCGATGATTCCTGCGATAAATAGTGTAGAGACGCCAATGCAAATAAACATAAACAAGGTCTTGTGACCGTCGTGCACTTGTTTCTCCATCATCGAAATCATTTCAGGACTATGAGAAAACATCATCACAATCGAAATAACAATCGTTACCGCGATAATAATCAAGTTGTACCAAATATAATTTTGCACGGTCTTACGTGTCTTTACAATGCTTGTCATCAGGTTTCTCGTAGAATCTAATGTCGATATCGAGCGGTAGTTTTTATAAAACACGTAGATAAATCCAACGATGACAAGATAGTTAATCACATTAATAATCAACATAAATTGCGCAATGCCGTATGCTTCCAATTTCGCTTGGTACTTTTCGTCATTCATGCCAAAGGCAATAACATTCCAGAATACAAATTCAACAATGCTGATAATCAAAATCCACTTCACAATCGAAGATGATTTTTGATGCAACATCGTATAAATCTGTTTTTCTGAAACTTGCTCAAAAGAATTTTCCTCCTTTTTCCAAGCTTTTTTTAAGATATCTAACTCCTCCATAATCCTTAAGGATTTAATATTTTTTTCAATTTAGTCTTAATTCGATTCATTTTCACTCTAGCATTGACTTGACTAATTCCCAATGTTTCCGATATTTCTTCGTAATCTTTATCCTCTAAATACATAAATACCAACGCCTTTTCGATATCATTCAATTGATGTACAGCCTGATACAATAACTTGATTTGCTCTTCTTCCTCGTAGTTGTACTCTTCTTGTTTGATGAATACGTTTGAAGTATCAAAATTGGAGGTTTGTATCGATCGTGTACTTTTTCGATATAAAGTAATAGCAGTATTCAAAGCCACGCGATACGCCCAAGTTGAGAACTTGCTGTCGCCTCGAAACTTCGGATAGGCTTTCCACAACTGAATGGTGATTTCCTGAAATAAGTCTTTATGAGCGTCTTCACCAGAAGTATACAACCGACAAATCTTGTGGATGATATTCTGGTTCTCCTTCAATTGTTTGACAAAAGACTGCTCTAAATCTTGACTCATAACTGCGTTAGTTAACCAATGCCTAATTTTGTTACAAATTAATGATTTTTTTCATTAGGAGCACAAATTTTTGTTTTCATCATGACGCGTCGTCCCGCTGTTCGTTCTATCTTTTTTGTTTTTGTCACACCGAGCGCAGTCGAGGTGCCATTTTTAGAAACAAAAAAGGATGCCACTGCCATCGGGGCTATCAAAGAACGTTTTGTTTTCATAAGAACCATTTCAATTCGTTTTACCCTTACGCGATCAAAACTTCGTACCTTAGCCATCCAATAATTTAAAAGCAACACCCTGAACCCAAAACCTTAAACCCAAATTCCAAATGAACATTCCCCACTCCAATCTTCCCAGAATTGTAATCATCGGCGGTGGCTTTGCTGGAATTGCATTAGCCAAGAAACTAAAGAATCAGAAAGTACAAGTGGTGCTCATCGACAAACATAATTACCACACCTTTCAACCTTTGTTATACCAAGTCGCTACGGGTGGACTAGAAGCAGGTTCGATTGCGTATCCCATTCGGAAGATCATTCAAGAGTTTAATGATTTCTACTTTCGGCTGGCGCGCGTCAACGAAATTGATACTAAGAACCAAATCGTCAAAGCGGATATTGGCGAACTGCATTACGATTATCTCGTCCTCGCTAACGGTTCTAAAACCAATTTTTTTGGCAACAAAGAAATCGAACGCAACAGCATGTCGATGAAAACCATTCCACAATCGCTCAACATTCGCAGTTTGATTCTGGAGAATTTTGAACAAGCACTATTAATCAACGATCCGGCAGAACGCAATGCGTTGATGAATTTCTGTCTGGTTGGCGGCGGACCCACTGGTGTTGAACTAGCAGGCGCTTTAGCGGAAATGAAAAACGCCATTCTTCAAAAGGATTATCCCGATTTGGATATCAAGAATATGCAAATCAATCTCATCCAAAGTAGCGATCGAATCCTCAACACGATGAGCGAAAAATCCTCGGCAGAAGCAGAAGAATTTCTCGTTCGGTTGGGCGTAACGGTTCATAAAAATATCCGAGTTTTGAGTTACGACGGTCGAACGATTACGACCAATACGACTACAACTTTTGACACCGCTACCGTCATCTGGACTGCTGGAGTTCAAGCCGCTACGATTCCAGGTTTAAGAGCAGAATCGTTAGTCGAGAAAGTAGAACGAATTCGCGTAGATGCCTACAATCAAGTGATGGGTTATGATACCATTTTTGCCATCGGCGACATCGCGGCTATGGAAACAGCTCTGTATCCGCAAGGTCATCCGATGATGGCGCAACCTGCCATGCAACAGGGGGAATTATTAGGAGAAAATATCATTAAGAAGATCAACAAGCAACCAATGATTCCTTTCGAATACAACGACAAAGGTTCGATGGCAACCATTGGCAGAAACAAAGCCGTAGTCGATTTGCCGAAGTATCATTTTAGGGGCGTTTTCGCTTGGTTTGTATGGATGTTCGTGCATTTGTTTTCACTGATTGGTTTCAAAAACAAAGCAGTGGTTTTCTTGAATTGGGTATACAACTACATCAAGTTTGATCGTGAAGGTCGTTTGATTATCCGCCCTTTCAAGAAGAAAAGTTTTACGACATTTACAAGTGATGAGTTATGAAGCCAAAAGGGTGTAGGGGACAAGCTACAAGGTGTAAGCTACAAGTTGTAAATCGATTTGTGTGAAAAACTTTTATTTACTGTCTAGACCCAAAACCTTCAACCCAAAACCCTTCACTCATAACCTTTCACCCAAAACCTCTCAGTCAAAACCTCTCAGGCAAAACCCTTCACCCAAGACCTTTCACCCAAGACCTCTCAGCCAAAACCTTCAACCCAAAACCTTTCACCCAAAACAATAACTCACAACTCACAACCGTCATAATAATTCACCATCAAATTCACAAACTTACTATAGCTTTCTAATCCGTCTTTTTGCTGGTTGAATTTTAAGAAGTTGTCGTATAAAATCTTGAATCCGGTTTCAATAAAAGTCTCATATTGTCTCCAGAAGTCTTCACTTTCTTGGTAGTTTTTCAAAATTCCAGGATGTATTGTTTTCAATAATTGCTTCAATACTTTTGGGTTGCGAATTTCCCAATTGTGCAAGCAATACCGCAAGGCAAAGCTGT
>CALPOS020000166.1 GCA_943325255.2 Sphingobacterium thalpophilum | reverse complement strand
CTATATGTATTTCAATTCAGAGAAAAAGTATACGAAATCTACGAGGAAATTTGTGGTGCTCGTTTAACCACTAATATGGGACGAATCGGTGGTTTTGAAAGAGATTGGTCGCCAGAAGCCTTCCGAAAATTAGATAAATTCTTAGAGGAATTTCCAGTTGCTTGGCAAGAATTTGAAAACCTTTTCGAAAGAAACAGAATCTTTATTGATAGAACCGTAAACGTTGGAGCGATAACTGCTGAACAAGCGATGGCTTATGGATTTACTGGACCAAACTTACGTGCCGCTGGCGTTGATTATGACGTTCGTGTGGCGCATCCTTATTCCTCTTACGAAGATTTCGATTTTATTGTTCCCGTAGGAAAATCAGGTGATACGTACGATCGTTTCTGTGTTCGAAATGCCGAAGTTCGCGAAAGTATCAGCATCATCAAACAAGCGTTAGCCAAAATGCCAGAAGGTCCATATCATGCTGACGTTCCAGATTATTACCTGCCTCCAAAAGAAGACGTTTATACTACAATGGAATCCTTGATTTACCATTTCAAAATTGTGATGGGTGAAGTTCCGGTTCCGGTTGCAGAAGTATATCACGCCGTAGAAGGTGGCAATGGAGAATTAGGATTTTATTTAGTAACCGATGGAAGCCGAACACCTTATCGTTTGCATTTCCGTCGTCCTTGTTTTATTTATTACCAAGCGTATCCTGAAATGATCAAAGGCTCGATGCTATCGGATGCTATTGTGATTTTGTCAAGTTTAAATGTTATCGCCGGAGAATTAGACGCATAAATTATGGAACACACTCATTACAAACAGGAAATCAACATCACCGATGCACTCATGACGCGCATCAACGAATTGATTGGTCACTATCCTGAAGATAAGATAAAATCAGCTTTATTACCCGTTTTACATGAAGTGCAAGATGCTCATGACAATTGGTTGAGCATCGAATTGCAAGACAAAGTCGCTGAAATCTTAAAACTAAAACCGATTGAAGTTTATGAAGTGGTGACTTTCTACACCATGTTCAATCAAAGACCAATCGGAAAATACATGTTTGAATTTTGTCAAACTTCTCCATGTTGCTTGAACGGTGTAGAAAATTTGATGGACTATACCTGCAATAAATTAGGTGTAAAAGTAGGTGAACCAACTGCTGATGGACTTTTCGAAGTTCGTGGCGTTGAATGTTTGGGCGCCTGCGGATATGCTCCAATGATGCAGTTGGGTGATTTCTACAAGGAACATTTGAATGAAGAAAAAATAGACCAATTGATCACCGATTGTAAAGAAAATAAAATCACGTTACACGATAAATAATATGTCAAAGAAAATATTATTAGATAAAATTAACGTTCCAGGCATCAAAACCTACGAAGTCTATCGCAAAGAAGGCGGTTACGCTTCGGTGGAAAAATCCTTAAAAAAAATGACGCCAGACGAAGTAGTCGAAGAAGTAAAAACTTCGGGATTACGTGGTCGTGGTGGCGCAGGTTTCCCTGCCGGAATGAAATGGAGTTTCATCGATAAAAAATCAGGAAAACCAAGACATCTAGTTTGCAATGCCGACGAGTCTGAGCCAGGAACTTTCAAAGATCGTTACTTAATGGAATACATTCCGCATTTGTTAATCGAAGGAATGATTACATCAAGTTATGCCTTGGGTGCCAATTTATCCTACATATACATTCGTGGAGAATATATGTGGGTTTACAAAATTTTAGAAAGAGCCATCGCCGAAGCCAAAGCTGCTGGCTGGTTAGGAAAAAATATCTTAGGTTCTGGTTACGATTTGGATTTATATGTTCAAATTGGTGGCGGTGCCTATATCTGCGGAGAAGAAACTGCATTAATTGAATCGTTAGAAGGTAAACGTGGAAATCCAAGAATCAAACCACCATTCCCTGCGGTTTCTGGTCTTTGGGCCAACCCAACCGTAGTCAATAATGTTGAAACCATTGCCGCTGTGCCATGGATTGTCAACAACTCTGGAGCCGACTACGCCAATATTGGAATAGGAAGATCTACCGGAACGAAATTAATTTCTGCTTCTGGACACATCAAAAATCAAGGTGTTTTCGAAATTGAGTTGGGATTAAGCGTATACGAATTCATGAACTCCGACGAATTTTGTGGTGGAATGATAAACGACCGTCCTCTAAAAGCATTCGTGCCTGGAGGAAGTTCAGTACCCGTTTTACCAGCAAATTTAATATACAAAACAGCAGCCGGTGAAGACCGATTGATGTCCTACGAATCCTTAAGCGACGGCGGTTTTGCTACAGGATCGATGTTGGGTTCTGGTGGATTTATCGTCTACAATGATACCGCGTGTATCGTAAGAAACACTTGGAATTTCTCTCGTTTCTACCACCACGAAAGCTGTGGACAATGTTCACCATGTCGTGAAGGAACAGGTTGGTTAGAAAAAGTATTGCACAGAATCGAAAACGGGCATGGCCGTGAAGAAGATATCGAGTTATTATGGAGCATTCAAAGCAAAATTGAAGGCAACACAATTTGCCCATTAGGAGATGCAGCAGCATGGCCTGTAGCTGCAGCCATTCGTCACTTTAAAGACGAGTTTGAATACCACATCCGTTTCCCAGAAAAAATAAAAAACAGAGACCACTTTGTGAATGAGCCATTTGAAAAAGTGAAGCATTTAGTGTCGAAACAAACAGTATAAGTAAATTAGAATATGAAGTCATGAAACTAAACTTTCTAAACTTCTAAACTTTCTAAACATAAAGAGAATGAAAGTAACCATAGACGGACATAGTATTGATGTAGAACCAGGAACAACGATCCTGCAAGCTGCTCGAATGATTGGAGGAGAAGTCGTTCCTCCGGCGATGTGCTATTACTCAAAACTAAAAGGAAGCGGCGGAAAATGTCGTTGTTGTTTAGTTGAAGTTGCCAAAGGAAGTGAAGCCGACCCAAGACCAATGCCCAAATTGATGGCGTCTTGTGTAACCGGTTGCATGGACGGCATGGAAGTGAATAGTAAATCTTCTGATCGAGTACAAGAAGCGCGTAAATCTGTAACTGAATTTTTGTTAATCAATCACCCGTTAGATTGTCCAGTTTGTGATCAAGCTGGAGAATGTGATTTGCAAAATTTAAGTTTTGAACACGGAAAATCGCAAACCAGATTCATCGAAGAGAAAAGAACGTTTGAGCCGGAAGATATTGGCCCGAATATTCAATTGCATATGAACCGTTGCATTTTGTGTTACCGCTGTGTGATGGTAGCCGATCAATTGACTGACAATCGTGTTCACGGCGTGATGGATCGTGGCGATCACTCGAACATTTCGACTTGTATTTCAAAAGCAATCGATAATGAGTTTTCTGGAAACATGATTGATGTTTGTCCAGTTGGTGCATTGACAGACAAAACCTTCCGATTCAAATCGAGAGTTTGGTTTAATAAACCATACAACGCGCATAGAAACTGCGACAAATGTTGTGGAAAAACAACGGTTTGGATGTTTGGGGACGAAATTCAAAGAGTTACTGGAAGAAAAGACGAATACCACGAAGTAGAAGAATTTATTTGCAACGGTTGCCGATTTGACCATAAAGATCCAGCGGATTGGGTAATAGAAGGGCCAAGAAAATTTGAAAAAGATTCGGTAATCAATCAAAATAACTACACGCGTAAGTTAGAGAAAGTTGAAATTGCGACAGAGAAAAACATCTTATTAGGACGAGATATTGATCGTAAGAAAATCAGTATGCCTGCCACTCCATTAACCGAGGAAGATATCACTAATCAGCAAAAACTAAAAAACAATGGATAGTACTCTTATCATCGATAAAAGCGTCATCATTCTTGTCGTATTTGCTGTAACCATGTTAATGGCGATGTATTCTACTTGGGCGGAACGAAAAGTAGCGGCTTGGTTGCAAGACCGAATTGGACCCAATAGAGCAGGACCATTGGGATTGTTTCAACCATTGGCGGATGGACTAAAATTATTCTCCAAAGAAGAGTTTGAACCGAATACCCCAAATAGATTTTTGTTTTTTGTTGGACCGGCGATTGCCATGAGCACCGCTTTGATGACCAGTGCTGTTATTCCTTGGGGCGATAAATTCCATTTGTTTGGCAGAGATATTATTCTTCAAGCTACTGATATTAATGTAGCATTACTTTACATTTTTGCGATTCTTTCTGTTGGTGTTTATGGAATCATGATTGGAGGCTGGGCATCGAACAACAAGTTCTCTTTAATGGGAGCCGTTCGTGCTGCATCCCAAATGGTTTCTTATGAAATCGCGATGGGATTGTCGGTTATTGCTTTGTTAATGATGACAGGAACATTGAGTTTACGAGAAATTTCATTGCAACAATCCGGAATGAATTGGAATGTGTTTTACCAACCGCTATCGTTTTTAATCTTTTTGATTTGTGCCTTTGCAGAAACCAACAGAACACCTTTCGATTTAGCAGAATGTGAATCAGAATTAATTGGTGGTTACCATACCGAATATTCTTCGATGAAAATGGGATTCTATTTGTTTGCTGAATATGCGAACATGTTTATCTCTTCTACGATTTTGGCGGTGTTGTTCTTCGGAGGTTATAACTATCCGGGAATGGCTTGGGCAGTAGAAAATTGGGGTGTAAACCTTGCCAATGTAATTGGAATTGCCGCTTTATTTATAAAAATATGTGGATTTATATTTTTCTATATGTGGGTGCGTTGGACGATTCCGAGATTTCGTTACGACCAATTGATGCACTTGGGTTGGAGAATTTTGATTCCACTTTCGATAGCAAATATTATTGTGACGGGTATTGTGATTTTAAGACACGATATCGCTGTTTATTTAGGAATGTAAATCTTGAAGTCGCAAATTGCGACATCAAGTTGGTAGTCATTGTAAAAGCCAATAAAGAAACGAGGTGTTGCAAAATGCAACACCCTAGCAAATAAATTTAGGTGTCGCATTTTGCGACACCTTGCAAAGATTAAAATTTTTATCAACGCCAAACAGATTTTTTATGGAACAAGTAATCGTCCCGAACGAGATTATAATGAGTAAAATTTTATTCATTAGAAATCAAAAAGTCATGATTG
>CALPOS020000165.1 GCA_943325255.2 Sphingobacterium thalpophilum | reverse complement strand
TCTGACAGCAACGAATCTGAGGATATTGGCGCGATAAAATTCATATAATTATTGACTTACTTTTAATCTCTTTTTGTCCCAAATGGACAAAATTTTTACTAACAATACATCGCCTCCCGCATAAAAAAACACAGCGCCCATAGGCGGATTACTTGCTGGAATTAATCCAAACGTTTTCGGAACCCATGTCCAACATTGAAAATACGTTCCAACCAACTCGATAAAGATAACACAAAGTGCAATGAAATAATAGAGATTTTGCCAGCGTTTTCGTTTCATCAACACAAAAAATAAAAGTCCAAATAGCAAAGTGAAAATGTCGTTCAACAAAACGCCAACGCCAAGAAAAAGGACGCTAAAGAAAACCGCAAAGTACTTTCGAAGTGGCTTCTCTCGTTCTAAAGCCCATTTCGTATGAGCAAGAATATAGCCTGATGCATATACAATGGCGTGACCAAAAGGAACGTAGAGCGGAATGAACTCCGTGCGATAAGCATACATTCCGAGTAATTTGCAGAAAATGAGTTCACCGATATACGATAAGAAAACCATCACTAGCATTAACTTTCGCAAATAGATTTCTGCCGAAAAAAACAATAGAAAGAAATAACCAATTGCTGCACCGTTGGTGATTGCTCTAGCATCGAAAAATCGCTGCGTGAAGAAAACGGAATCAATCCCTAAAGCGAGAATGGTAAAAACCGTAAAGCCAAAAGCCAAATTCAATTGCGATTTTGGGCTGTAGCTTTGCTCGTTGAAAAAGTAATGATATAATTTGGAATAATTCAATGGAACGTAATTTCGGGAAAAATCAAACTTTTCTGCCCATTAAATTCTCCCCAAAAGCGCGCAAGATTGATTTCTTATCAGCGTGAATTTCTAGCTGATCTAACGTGTCAAAAGCTTTTTGCGTGTACTCTTGAATGGCTTTTTGCGTAGCGGCGGAGGCTCCAGTTGCTATGAAAAGTTCTTTTACGGATTCGATTTTTTCAAAGTTGTCTTGCGGTTTGATGGAATACAAATGCATCAATTGCTCTTTTTGTCCCGCCGATGCAAACTCCATCGCCTTCAAATACAAATACGTTTTTTTGTTTTCGATGATGTCTCCACCGACTTGCTTTCCGAAAGTTTCCGGATTTCCGTAGGCATCCAAATAATCATCTTGTAGTTGAAAGGCAATTCCTAAATGTAGTCCGAAGTCATAAATAAAATTCGCGTTTTGTGTTGATGTTTGCGCTATGATTGCTCCCATTTTCATAGCAGCTCCCAATAAAACTGCTGTTTTGTATTGAATCATTTTGAGATACTCGGTCAACGTAACATCTTCGCGGTTTTCAAAATCAACATCCCATTGTTGTCCTTCGCAGACTTCAAGCGCGGTCTTGCTAAAAAGTTTGGCTAAATCTCGAAAAACCGAAGGTTCATATTGTTCAAAATACTGATACGCCAAAATCAGCATAGCATCTCCAGATAAAATTCCGGTATTCACATCCCATTTTTCATGCACGGTTTCGTTGCCTCGTCGTAGCGGCGCATCGTCCATAATATCATCGTGAATCAACGAAAAATTATGGAAAACCTCAACTGCTAAAGCCGCGGGCAAAGCTTCTTTATAACTAGCATCAAAAATCTCAGCACTCATCAAAGTCAACACGGGTCGAATTCTTTTGCCTCCCAAACCTAAAATATAAGCAATGGGTTCGTATAAATTTTTGGGCTCTTTATCGCGTTGTTCGGACTTGAGATAATCCAAAACAAATTCTTGATACCGTTGAATAGAATGCATAAAAATAAATTTCGGCTAAATTACAGTATTCGCTTCGGATTACAAATTTCGAACCCTAAGTCAATGTTAAATAAATGCAAATACTTTGGAAACTATTTTGGTGTTAAAAGTTTCCCGCCTACATTTGCCCAGCAATTTGGAATCTTTACGCATCGATTCTAAAAAAAATCAAACAAAATGAAATGCAAAATAATCGCTAAAGCCACCGATATGTTTTTGAGACTGGGTTTCAAAAGTGTCACGATGGATGATATTGCAAGAGAGATGAGTATTTCGAAAAAAACCATTTACAAGTATTTCGAAAACAAAGAACTTTTGATTTCAGAAGGCACAATGATGGTTCATCAAAAAATTCATGAAACAATTGATGCTATTGTCGCTCAAAACCACAATGCGATACAAGAAAATTTCGAGATTCGAAAAATGTTTAAAGAGATGTTTCATTCATTTGACCAATCGCCAGTTTACCAACTAAAGAAGCACTATCCTGAAATACACGATGCATTCATGTGCCGAGAAGCAGAAGATTGTAGCATGTTATTCAAACAAAATATCCTAAAAGGAATTCGTGAAGGTTTGTACCGCGAACATTTGAATATCGACTCGTTTGTCAAATTCTACTACACCTTGCTTTTTTCGATTAATGAAAACACCAAGTCGGAAAAGGAAGTTTTTGAATTAGAATACGATGCTTTGGAATATCACACACGCGCCATCGCTACACCAAAAGGAATTATTGAATTAGAAAAACATTTACATAACACAACGCCATAATCCATTACCTATGAAAAAAATCTTTAGTCTTCTTTTGTTGATTTTTGCCTTCGCGGCACAATCGCAAACCAACCCCCAGAGTTATTCGTTTTCGCTGCAACAGGCGATTAGTCATGCCTTGACGAATAACTATCAAGCCATCAACGCCAGTCGTGACATTGCTTCTGCAAAGCAAAAAAAATGGGAAACTACAGCTGCGGGGCTTCCGCAAATTAATGCAGGTGTTGACTATTTGTACAATATCGACTTTACCCTGCAAGGTGTTTCTGGGAATGCCTTTAACCCAAACGGTGACCCAAATAGCATTTCGACTTTTGCTTTTGGCACCAAAAATAGTATGACGGGAAGAGCGACTTTGAGTCAACTAATTTTTGATGGCTCTTATATCGTGGCGTTACAGGCCTCTAAAACGTATTTGCAATATTTCCAAAATGCCAAACAAAAAACGGATATTGAAATCAAAGAAATGGTAACTAATGCATACGCCAACGTACTATTGACCGAAGAAAGCAAAGGCATTCTAGAAAAAAACAAAACAACTTTGTCAAAAACCTTGTCCGATACGCAACAAATCTTCAAGAACGGTTTGACTGAAGAGGAAAATGTAGAGCAATTGCAAATCACTTTGGCGTCAATCAATAGCAACTTGAACAATGTCAATAGACTCAACGATATTTCATTAAAAATGCTGAAAATTGCCTTGGGCATCGACATCAATGCGGATCTAAAACTCACCGATAAACTAGACGTTTTGACGGCAAACAATGTAGATTTAGCCCTAACTAAAGCAACCTTTGCCATTGACAATAACATCAATTATCAAATGATGTTAAACTTCAACGAGCAACGTCGATTAGAATACAAGCTGCAAAAAAGCAAAGCATTGCCATCGCTTGGTGCCAACCTCAACTATGGTTATAATGCCTTTTCCAACGACTTTACTTTTTTTACACCTGACCAAAAATGGAATAAATTTTCTAATCTAGGTGTCGGTTTGAACGTTCCTGTTTTCAGTAGCTTTGGGCGAAGCGCAAGAACACAACAGGCCAAAATTGCATTTGAACAAGCCAAAACACAACTTACCGAAACCGAACAAAAAATCAAATTACAATACGAAAGTTCTAAAAGCGATTATGAATTTAGCATCGAAGAATATGCTACTTCCAAATCTAATTTGAATTTGGCGGAACGTATCGAGAAAAAACAACAAATCAAATTTAAAGAAGGATTGTCTTCGAGTTTTGACTTTAGTGAAGCACAACGACAATTGTATACTGCGCAGCAAAACTATCTGCAATCGATGGTGAATGTCATCAACAAAAAAGCTGCATTTGAAAAAATAATAAACAAAAACTAACACAACAGATGAGAAAAATTTTCCTAGTATCCGTTTTATCCATAGCCATTTATTCCTGTGGAACTAAAGAGAACAGCCAATCTATAGATTCATTAATTGATTCCAAAAATGTCAAAGCATTAGTCGAAAAAAAATCGGCTTTGCAAGCTGAAATCACTAAGATTGAAGAAGCATTAGCTACACTCGACACCAAGAAAGAAGAAGCGTTGGTTTCTGTCATGACTTTGAAAGACACGCTTTTTAATCACTATTTAGACATCCAAGGAAATGTAGACACCAAAGAGAATATCATTGTTCAACCAGAGTTCAGCGGAACATTGACTGCATTAACTGTCAAAGCGGGACAAAAAGTAGCCAAAGGTCAAATTTTAGGCCGCATAGATGACGCAGGAATGAGTCAACAATTGGCACAAGTGCAAACGCAATACGAATTGGCAAAGACAACCTACGAAAGACAAAAAAATCTTTGGGATCAAAAAATTGGCTCTGAAATTCAGTATTTGCAGGCACAAACTCAAATGAACAGCCTTCAAAAATCGATTAATCAGATGAAAGCCCAATTGGCCAAAACGGTGATTCGCGCACCATTTTCCGGCACCATCGACGAAGTTTTCGTAGAAAAAGGTCAAGTCGTTGCTCCAGGTCCACAAGGTTTGATGCGTATTGTCAATCTCGGAAATATGTTCGTTTCGACTTCTGTTCCTGAAAGCTATATTGGCAAGCTAAAAGTCGGTACTGAGGTAGACGTTTTCTTGACTTCACTAGGAAAAACATACAAAGGGAAAGTACGTCAAGTGGGTAATTTTATCAATCCAAACAACAGAAGTTTTGGTATTGAAGTCTGCATTCCAAATCCAGAAAATTTACTGCGCCCGAATCAAGTGGCAAAACTTAAAATCATCGATTATGTGAAAAAAGACGCCACCGTAGTTCCGACCAATGTCATTCAAGAAGACGGGAAAGGCAATCACTACGTGTATACTGTTGACAATAGTAACGGAAAAACCGGTACCGCAAAAAAAACAGTTGTAACGCTTGGGCAATCCTCTGATAACGTCACTGAAATTTTAAGCGGCGTATCGGAAGAAGATGTTATTGTTACGGAAGGCGTGAATGCGATTTCGGAAGGAATGAAACTTAATTTCTAAAAAGTTTATGAGGTTAGAAGTTTAGGAAGTTTAGC
>CALPOS020000164.1 GCA_943325255.2 Sphingobacterium thalpophilum | reverse complement strand
TAAAGACTGTGAAAAATTACTGCCTCGCGTTGCAGATATGGGTTTTGATACGTTATATTTTCCTCCAATTCATCCCATCGGGGAAGTCAATCGCAAAGGAAAAAACAATGCGACCAATGCAGAACCTGGAGATGTGGGTTCACCTTGGGGTATTGGTTCGCAATATGGTGGACATAAATCCACGCACCCAGAATTAGGATCGATTGAAGATTTTAAATCACTAGTTAAGAAAGCAAAATCTTTGGGAATTGAAGTCGCTATGGATTACGCCTTACAAGCCGCTCCCGATCATCCCTATGTAAAGGATTTTCCACAATGGTTCAAATGGCGACCTGACGGAACAGTGCAATATGCGGAGAATCCACCTAAAAAATACCAAGATATTCAACCCATTTACTTCGAATCGACAGATTGGAAAAACCTCTGGAAAGAACTTTTAGAGGTCGCTTTATTTTGGATAGAAGAATGCGGCATTAACGTGTTTCGCGTTGATAACCCACACACAAAGCCTTTTTATTTTTGGGGTTGGTTGATTGCCGAAATCAAGAAAAAGCATCCTGATGTGTTGTTTTTAGCGGAAGCTTTTACACGTCCGAAAATTATGAATGAGTTGGCGAAACAAGGCTTTAGCCAATCGTATACGTACTTTACTTGGAGAAATTCCAAAGCGGAATTGATGGAGTATGTAACCGAACTTACGCAAACGGAACAAAAAGAATTTTACCGCCCGAATTTTTGGCCGAATACACCTGATATCAATCCGTTTGCTTTACAAAACGGAAACGAATCCGTGCATTTACAAAAGTACTTTTTGGCTGCGACTTTAAGTTCAAGCGTTGGAATTTATGGACCAGTTTTCGAATACCGCGTTTGCGAACCCATGGCGCCCGGCAAGGAAGAATACCTCAATTCAGAGAAATACGAATACTATCACTGGGATTGGACGATTCAAAACAAACTCACAACGCTGATTACAAGAATCAATTCGCTTCGTAATGAGCACGCTTCGTTGCAGCAAACCAACAACATTGTGTTTTGTAGCACCAACAATGAACAAGTGATGGCGTATTACAAATATGACGATGATTTGACCGACGAAACCTTGATGGTCGTGAGTTTGGATGCCTTCAACAACCAACAAGCGATGGTGAGAATTCCGATGGAACAAATGGGGAATGAGCCTATAAAAGTGCAAGACTTAATCACAGGAAACACGTATTACTGGGATAAGGAGTGGAATTTCGTAGATTTGTCTCCTGCTTTGCCATTTCATTTATTTAAAATTCAACGGTGATTTTTTCACCACATAGAGACATAGACAAGTTGGAAAAAATAGAAAATAGATTTTTGACTTAGGCTTTGTATACTCAAGTAAAGCAACGCTCTTTTACTCCGAATGGAATCTATGAGTCTATGTGGTAGAAGAGAACTAAAAAATTGAAGCAATGAAAGACACTAAAATAAACGAAGATGAATTTCAAAATCCATTCGTGTTCAAAACAGAGTGGAAGAATGCGTTTGAAAATGAAGAATTTTTAAAAGTTTTTTCTTCGGATATTTTAGAAAACTATATTATCAACAAGCGTTGGTATGGTGGAAAGGCGAGTACCTTAAAGTATATCGAAGTCGTTGAATTTTTCAAAATGACTTCAAAGAAAAATACCTATTACGGTGTTTTATTAGAAGTCAACTTTAAAGAAGCCTTTTTTCAAAATTACTTCATGCCCATTTCTTTTATGGCAGAAGAAGAACTCGATACCAATACGATTATTGCCCGAGTCAAAATGAACGGACAAGAAGGATTTCTTGTCGACGCACTACATCAAGAAGATTTTAGAAAATTACTGTTCGATAAAATTGTGTCATCTGGCGATAAAACAGATGTCAAAGTGAAGTTTCACAAAGGCGAAAAACTGACGGAAACCGAATACAAAAGTTCCAAATTTATGGGAGTTGAGCAAAGCAACACTTCCATCATTTATAACAATACTTTGGTGCTAAAGATCTTTCGGCGCATCTACACCAGCACCAATCCTGATTACGAAATCAGTCGCTTTCTGACGGAAACCATGGATTTCAAAAGTTCACCAGCCTACACCGGAAGCATCAACGTAGCCTTGTCTGAAGGAAATATCACCTTAGGCATGATGCAAGAATTGGTGCCCAACCAAGGAGATGCTTGGCATTTTATGCTAGATGAAACCGACCGAATTTTCGACAATCTAAAGCATAAGAAAATCAAAATCAGCAAGCTTCCGGATATCGAATTATTCAAAAGATTGAAGATCAATGAAATTCCACATGAGATTATCGATTGGGCAGGATTGAGTATTTTTCTTCGCATCCACACGCTAGCAACGCGCACCGCGGAAATGCACATCGCACTCGGCGGCGATACGCATGATACGGCTTTTACGCCAACAACGTACAACGGAGATTATACGGTTTGGCTGAAAAATCGATTGACGTATCAGTTTCAAAACCGATTGAATATTCTGGAAAATAATTTGCATAAACTCGACGGATTGGCGCTTGAACTCGCCAATCAGTTTCTCGATAATAAAAAAGAAATCAGAAAATTGTTCCTCGATTTCAATTGGACAAAAATGAAATCCGAGCGCATCCGAATTCATGGCGATTACCATCTCGGTCAAGTGCTCGTCAATGGCGATGATTTTTATATCCTCGATTTTGAAGGCGAACCCGAAAGCACTATTCGTGACAGAAAGGTAAAGCAACCGCCGCTCAAAGACGTAGCGGGCATGTTTCGCTCGTTTCATTATTCGATTTATGCGACGATTTTTAACAATAAAGACAAGTATCCGCACGAGCAAAAAGAACTGTTTCAGGCGGGAGAAATCCTGTTCAAGTATTTCGTTGGCGTATTTTTGCAAACCTACACCGAAGTCGCGCAAGCTGGCAATTTGAACATCGGATACCGCAAAGAAATTGATTTCTTGTTGAAGTATTGTTTGTTGGAAAAAGCGGTGTATGAGTTGGGCTATGAACTCAATTCTCGTCCACGGTGGGCGGTGATTCCGCTGACAGGCATTGCGAGTATTATGGAGTTTAAAGATAATTAAGAATTAAGAATTACGAATTAAGAATTACGAATTAAGAATTACGAATTAAGAATTACGAATTAGGAATTACGATTATTTTTAGGAGCTGATTCCCGCTTTTCGCTTCAATCTTTTTGTTTTGTCACCCTGAGCGCAGTCGAAGGGCTTTTTCTAAAACAAAAAGGATTTCCGCTGCAATCGGGGCTAGGGTTCTCAATGAATATCAAAATTCAAATAGTTACAGGTTTTGTCCTCCCGAGCGCAGTCGAGGGATTTTAGTATGGAAGCATGACCCTTCGATTGCGCTCGAGGAGACAAAAAGTACCGCAGTCACTCTGCATTAAATTTAAAAGCCTAGTTTCTAGAATATATTTATATACGCCACATGAAATTCTATTACGTTTACATCCTTAGATGCAAAGACAATTCATTATATACAGGCATAACTCATGATTTAGAAAGAAGAGTAAATGAACATAATGACGGAAAATTATCTAATGCATATACGTTCAAAAGAAGACCGGTCACATTACAATTCTATCAAGAATTTACAGAGCCAAGTCAAGCAATATATTTTGAAAAGAAATTAAAACGTTGGTCAAAAACCAAAAAAGAAGCATTAATAAAAGGCAATTTCGATATAATTCAAACATTAGCAGAATTCAGAAATGCAACACATTCAGATTATAAATAAGAAAAACCCCTCGACTGCGCTCGGGGAGACAAAACGTTTCATAACAGCACTTGTCCTCCCGAGCGCAGTCGAGGGATAATAAAAATACAACCCAATGAGCAAAGTACAACCCCATTCACTTTTCACAGATTTCGATATCAATTTATTCAAAGCCGGAAAACACTTCCGCCTCTACGAAAAACTAGGCGCACACCTCATAGAAGTCGATGGTGTCAAAGGCACATATTTCGCAGTTTGGGCGCCTTCCGCACGCTCGGTTTCTGTCGTTGGCGATTTCAACTATTGGATTCAAGGCGAGCATCAACTCAACGTGCGTTGGGACGCTTCGGGCATTTGGGAAGGTTTTATTCCCGGTGTCGAGAAAGGATCCATATACAAATACAAAATACAATCCAACAACGGTGGCGTGATTACCGAAAAAGCAGATCCGTTTGCTTTATATTGCGAGCATCCACCGCATACTGCTTCCATCATTTGGGATCTCGACTACAAATGGAAAGACGACAAATGGATGAAATCCCGAAAAGACCATAACGGATTGGATAAACCTTATTCTGTTTATGAAGTGCATTTGGGTTCATGGCGCAGAAACGACCAGGGAAAATTCTTGACTTATCTCGAACTTGCCGATCAATTGGTGAGTTACGTGAAAGAAGTTGGGTTTACCCATGTCGAGTTTATGCCGATCATGGAATATCCGTACGATCCGTCTTGGGGCTATCAATTGGTGGGGTATTTCGCACCGACTTCCCGTTTTGGGAAACCACAAGATTTTATGGTGTTGGTAGACAAATTGCACCAAGCCGGAATTGGCGTCATCCTCGATTGGGTTCCCTCACATTTTCCTGATGACGCACACGGATTGGGTTATTTCGACGGATCTAATTTATACGAACACCCTGACAGAAGAAAAGGCTATCATCCAGATTGGAAAAGTTTGGTGTTCAATTACGGTCGCAATGAAGTGCGGTCGTTTTTGATTAGCAATGCGCTGTTCTGGCTGCAACATTATCACGCTGATGGATTACGAGTAGATGCCGTTGCCTCGATGTTGTATTTGGATTACTCGAGAAAAGATGGCGAATGGGAACCAAATATCTTCGGCGGAAGAGAGAATTTAGACACGATTAGTTTCTTGAAAGATTTTAACGAAGCGGTCTATTCTAATTTTGAAGGAGTTCAAACCATAGCCGAAGAAAGTACTTCGTTTCCAATGGTGTCGAGACCAACATTTTCAGGTGGTTTGGGCTTTGGTATGAAATGGATGATGGGTTGGATGCATGATACTTTACAGTATTTTCAAAAGGAACCTGTCTACAGAAAATACCATCAAAACGATTTGACCTT
>CALPOS020000163.1 GCA_943325255.2 Sphingobacterium thalpophilum | reverse complement strand
CATTCCTCAAAATCACGCAATTTGAAATTAAAGCCGTGGTAAAAAACCCGAGTTTTATTATCCTGACGGCAATTGGCATGATTAATTTAATTGTGGGATTGTCAAGTTTTACCAGCCAATACGGCGTATCACAATATCCTGTTACGTACAGTGTCGTGGATACGATTGAAAACGCATTCAATATCTTTATGATTGGGTTTATTACTTTTTATACGGGTGTTTTGGTCTGGAAAGAACGCGATGCTAAATTCAATGAAATCCAAGATGCGACGCCAATAAGATCAAATTCCTTATTCTTCTCGAAGTTAATAGCAATCATTGTGGCGATTGCGACGGTTTTTGTCGTGGCTATAATCTTCGGAATAATCACCCAAACCATCATGGGCTATTATCATTATGAATTGGATGTGTACTTCAAATCGCTATTGCTGATCCGAATTACCGGCTTGTCTTTTTTAGTAATGTTGTCACTACTATTTCATTATTTAATCAACAACCGATATATCGCTTACTTTGCATTTGTGGCATTTATCATCATCAATAGTTTCATATGGGGACTTTTAGAAATCAATTCGAATATGATTTCTTTTGGGTCTCGACCAAGTGTGACGTATTCAGATATGAACGGATTTGGTCCTTTTATCCTAGGAATGGTTGGGTTTACAGCGTACTGGTTTCTATTTTGTTGTTTGCTCTCTTTTGTTTGTTTGGCTTTCTACATCCGAGGTAAGGAACCCATTTTTAAATACCGTTGGAATCTCGCCAAACAATCCTTTGCGTCCAATAAATTCCCAATTGCAATTTCTTTACTGGCATTTTTCATCTGCGGTGGCTTTGTTTATTACAACACCGAGATTTTGAATACCTACGACTCGGCTAAAGAGCAAGAAAATAAGCAAGTCGAATATGAGAAAAAGTATAAAAAATACGAAAATCTAAATCAACCGCGTTGGTACAAATTCAATTATGCCATCGATATCATGCCCGAAGATCGAAGTATTACGGCAAAAATCGAAGCCTGGGCAACAAACAAATCGAATACACCCATTAATGAGTTGCATTTTACGATGCCGTTGTCCATCGATAGCATACAAATTCGAATTCAAGGCAGTCAACTCAAACAAAAAGACAAGCGCCTTTTATATCGAATTTACAAGCTCAATAAAAGCCTGGCTCCAAATGACTCGATAAAGATCAATTTTGACTTGTGTCGTATTACCAAAGGATTTGAAAATGAGGTTAGTTTTACTTCATTAACCCAAAACGGAACTTTCTTCAATAATGTCGATTTGCTACCAACTTTTGGGTATCAAAGCAACTACGAGATTTCGGACAAAAATAAACGCGCTAAATTGAAATTGCCAGCGCGAATTCGAATGCCAAAATTGAATGATAACGATTTAAAATCGAGGGCAAACACCTATTTAAGCAATGATTCTGATTGGGTAGAAGTAAATACAACCATCAGTACCTCATCTGACCAAATAGCCATCGCTCCCGGGTCTTTATTAAAATCATGGAAGGCAAACGGAAGGAATTACTTCAATTACCAATTAGATCAAAAATCATTGAATTTCTATTCTTTCATATCAGCAAGATATGAAGTAGCACGACAAAAATGGAATGGAATTGATCTTGAAGTTTACTACGACAAACAACACGCTTACAATGTTCCAACCATGCTCAAAAGCTTGCAGAAATCCCTAGATTATTATATCAAAAATTACGGTCCTTACTACCACAAGCAATGTCGCATCATCGAATTTCCAAGGTATGCCAGTTTTGCGCAAGCCTTTCCGGGCACGATGCCATTCAGCGAAGGAATTGGTTTTATTATCGACTTGCGTGACGTGACCAAAGACGATATCGATCAAGTGTTTTATGTCGTGGCACATGAAATGGGACATCAGTATTGGGCGCATCAAGTCTGCGGCGCCAACATGCAAGGAAGCGAAATGATGAGTGAAGGTTTTGCCCAATATTCTGCCTTGATGGTGATGGAAAAAGAATATGGAAAAGATAAAATGAAGAAGTTTTTGAAATATGAAATGGATGAATATTTGAGCGGTCGAAGTCGAGAATTAGAAGGGGAAAATCCTTTAATGAAAACTGAAAACCAACAGTATATTCATTACAACAAGGCAAGTGTCATTATGTATTATTTGAAAGAATTGATTGGTGAATCGAAAGTAAATCAAGCCATGCAAAATTTGGTCACTTCTTACGGATACAAAAACCCACCTTTTCCAACTTCAGTGGCTGCTGTAAAAGAATTTAGGAACGTGACTCCTGATAGTCTACAATATGTGATTACTGACCTTTTTGAAAATATAACTTTGTTCTCCAACCGAATGATAAAGGCAACGTATAAAAAAGTAGGAAACGAATATGAGGTCACATTAACAACAACGTCAGAAAAAGTAAGATCCGACGCAATGGGTAGAGAAACCAAAATCCCAATCGCAGATTATATCGATATAGGCATTTTTGCAGAACCAACAAACGACCAAAATTTGGGAAAAGCTTTGGCATACCAACGAATTAAATTGACCAAAAAAGAGAATACTTTCAAATTTAAGACCAAGGAATTACCTTATGAAGCTGGTATTGACCCCTACAATTATCTGATTGATCGCATCCCTGAAGACAACTTGAAAAAGGTAGAAGAATAGGTTAATCAAAAAACTTCTCGATTGTCGCTTTTGTTTTTTTATATTTGAAGAAAATTTAATTTAATGAATAAATTTATCGCCGTCATTGCAATAGTGCTTTATAGTACTTTATCCTTTTCACAGCAAAAAGAAAAGGTAAAAGGTTCTAAAATTGTAACTGTTG
This sequence comes from Sphingobacterium thalpophilum, assembly GCA_943325255.2. Taxonomy (GTDB): domain Bacteria; phylum Bacteroidota; class Bacteroidia; order Flavobacteriales; family Flavobacteriaceae; genus Flavobacterium. The sequence goes on along the minus strand of CALPOS020000163.1, from coordinate 2,279 downwards.
TTCAGAAAGAAGTAAGCGAATTTGAAACTCTTGAAGTCGACGACAACTTAGAAATATTTTTAATAAAAGGCGATAAAAGTACTATTGAAATTGAAGCAGATGATAATGTGCAAGAGTTCGTCGAATTTACTTCGAAAGCAAAAACGTTGCATTTATTTACTTCTAGACAAATTTCAGGGACAAAAAAATTGAGCGTTCGTGTAACTTTTACAGACGATTTTAATTTACTAATCGCGAAAGACGACACTAATATTACTTCGTTGGCGGAACTTACTGTGGCAAATTTCACTTTTAAGATACATGACAATGCAAAGTTATTTGCTAATGCCAATGTCAAAAATTTCACATTAATGATGGATGACAAATCGAAAGCAGAACTCAATCTGAAGTCGGAAGACGCAACCATCGAGATGAGTAAAAATGCGCAGTTAAAAGCCCTGATTTCATCTACTCAAATGAAGTTCGACATGTATCAGAAAACGAAAGCGGTCATTGAAGGCGATGTGATTAATTTTAAATTGCGTCTGGATAACGATGCCGATTTTACAGGACAAAAATTGACATCCAAAAATACTGATTTACTAACAGAAGGATTCGCGGAATGCACTATCAATGTTGCAGCGCAATTAGTTATAGATGCGAAAGGGAAATCAGAAACTAGGCTATATGGCGACCAAAAAATTGAAGTGAAAAATTTATTGGACAGTGCGGTTTTGAGTAAAAAACCCACAAAATAATCTGAACTTAAGACCGAACAACCCATAAAAAAACCTCGAATTACTTCGAGGTTTTTTTATGTAATATATTTTTAAAACAAATTTGCTATTCTTGCGCCGCCAAATAACGTTCTGCATCCAGCGCTGCCATACAGCCAGTACCTGCCGCCGTTACTGCTTGGCGATACACATGGTCAGCAGCATCACCGCCTACAAAAACACCCGGTACATTTGTTTTGGATGTGCCCGCCACGTTTACGATATAACCCGTTTCATCTAAAGTCAAATAGTCCTTAAAAATGGCAGTATTTGGCGTATGACCAATAGCCACAAAGAAACCAGTCGATGGAATTTCAAATTCCTCATTCGTTGTTTTGTTTCTCGCTTTGACACCTGTTACCACTTGCCCGTCGCCAAGAACCTCAACGGTATCGTGATTCATTAAAATCGTTATATTCTCTGTCTTTCTCACACGCTCTTCCATGATTTTCGACGCTCTAAACTTTTCGCTGCGCACCAACATGGTCACTTTCTTGCATAGTTTGGACAAGTAGTGTGCTTCTTCGCAAGCCGAATCACCTGCTCCAACAATGACCACTTCTTGATTTCTGTAAAAGAAACCATCACAAACTGCGCAGGCAGAAACACCACCGCCCAATTCTAAATACTTTTGTTCAGAAGGAAGCCCCAAATACTTCGCAGATGCACCTGTCGAAATAATAACGGTTTCGCAGTGCAATTCTTTAGTATCATTAATCCACACTTTGTGAATTGGACCAGAAAAATCAACTTTAGTTGCCCAACCATCGCGAACATCGGTGCCGAATCGTTGCGCCTGCTGTTGCAATTGCACCATCATTTCCGGGCCAGTTACACCATCAACGTAGCCAGGAAAATTCTCTACTTCGTTGGTAGTGGTAAGTTGCCCACCAGGTTGTGTGCCTTGATATAAAACTGGATTCATATTCGCTCGAGCGGCATAGATGGCAGCAGTATATCCCGCTGGACCTGAACCAATAATTAAGCATTTTATTTTTTCAATTGCGTCTGACATAATAATATTGTTGAATGTAAATTTTGTGTGGCAAATGTAAACTTAATTCCAAAAAAACGGGTCGAATTAAATCCTAAAAATCAATGCGAAAATAAATTAAATTTATTTCCGCCAAATCATTTTGCCAAGTAAAATTAAAACTTATCTTTGCGCGCGCTTCGGGGTGTAGCGTAGCCCGGTTATCGCGCCTGCTTTGGGAGCAGGAGGCCGCAGGTTCGAATCCTGCCACCCCGACAACAAATCCTTTTTGCGACAGCAAAGAGGATTTTTCATTTAAAAAAGAATTCAAGTTCACTTGAAAATTCTTTTTTAAATGAAAAAGACTTCGGTTTTGCAAAAACCGAAAGGATGTGTTGTAACGACTCCCCGACTCAGGATCACGAAGTAATCCTCAACATTCACTTGAAAATTCTTTTTTAAATGAAAAAGACTTCGGTTTTGCAAAAACCGAAAGGATGTGTTGTAACGACTCCCAAAAGAGGATCACGAAGTAATCCTCAACATTCACT
>CALPOS020000162.1 GCA_943325255.2 Sphingobacterium thalpophilum | reverse complement strand
CTCCAGAATTTCTAAACATTTTTGATGCAAACGAGCGAAGAAATTATAGTTTGCCTTTTCGATGCCATCATAGTCTTCCTCGTCATGCTCGCTTTTCAGATTGAATAATGCGTCCCGCAAAGGCAAAATTGAACGCTTCAAGAAATTGAGATCTTCTCGATTCTTTTCTATTTGAACAAGAACGTTAGGATCCGCACTCAATTTGGATTCAATCAATAAGGATTCAATAACATCTTCGTAAAACTCGATGGTCACATAAAAATTTTCCATCACAGAATCCAACAGCAAATACAGCAAATAATCATTGCGTTTCTTCCGCACAATGCCACTATGTGTTTTGATTCGTTCTCTAATGTGCGTAAAAAAATCACTTTTTTTCTCTTGAAAAGAAACCAGTAAATTGTCCTTGAGCACGAAGCTGATTTGCTCCACATGCACTTGGTCATTATTGTCATTGGGTAAAATAGACTTAATACTAAAGAACAAAACATGGTCTAATTCTTCCATTTTACTGCGGCGGGAAACATTCAAAATATCACTGACAACAAAGGGCTCAATATGCAGCATTTCACCCACTTGCTTAATCAATTCAACGTTATGCAAACCATGTATATTCAGCCATTTTACATCATCAACTTGATTTTCATCGGTGATTTCCTTTTGAATTCTGTCAATCGAAACTTTCTTATACTCTTCATAACCCGCATCATTATAAACAAACAATTGCATCTCGACCGGGTCAGCGGTATGAATGCCCGTATATTCATAAAAGTTGGGTTGCACTTTCTTTACTTTGCTATATTTGACTTTCTTCATCTCGAATAATTTGTTCTAAAGATAGGAGTTTTTAAAATTCTAATTTACATTTACAAAAAAACGAAAATGCAAACTTTAATCATCAATATCAAAGAACTGTTTCAAATACGAGAAACGAATATTGCTAAAGTTTCAGGTGCAGCAATGGCTACTTTGCCCAGCATCAAAAATGCGTATTTACTTATTGAAAACAATCTCATAAAGGATTTTGGTTTAATGCAAGATTGCCCAGAAGTAAATCCTGATAAATTAATTGACGCCAACGAAAAAATGGTCTTGCCGGCTTGGTGTGATAGTCATACGCATATTGTTTATGCTGGTAATCGTGAGCAGGAATTTGTAGATAGAATCAATGGTTTATCTTATGAAGAAATTGCCAGTCGTGGTGGTGGCATCTTAAACTCCGCAATGAAACTTCAAAATACTTCTGAAGAAGATTTATACCAGCAGTCAAAAGTACGCTTGGAAGAAGTCATGCAATTAGGGACAGGCGCTGTCGAAATAAAATCCGGCTACGGACTAACAGTCGAAGATGAAATTAAAATGTTGCGCGTGATTCGACGTTTGAAAGAAGATTATCCGATTGCGATTAAAGCCACTTTTTTGGGAGCGCACGCTTATCCAGCGGAATTTAAAAACAACCATCAAGGTTATATTGACCTCATTGTAAATGAAATGATTCCGAGAATTGAAAAGGAAAAACTGGCAGACTATATCGATGTCTTTTGCGAAACCGGATATTTTTCTGTTGAGGAAACAAACCAAATACTGGAATGTGGTGTTAAGAATGGTTTGATTCCAAAGATTCATGTCAATCAATTCAATGCAATTGGCGGTGTTGCAATTGGCGTAAAGAATAACGCGCTGTCTGTCGATCATTTAGAAGTGATGCAACCAGCAGACGTAGAAGCGTTAAAAGGTTCAACAACGATGCCCGTTGCGTTGCCGTCTTGCTCCTATTTTTTGAGTATTCCTTATACACCAGCGCGAGAGATTTTGGATGCAGGTTTGCCTCTGGCTTTGGCTACTGATTTTAATCCAGGATCAACTCCATCAGGGAACATGAATTTTGTCGTTGCGACCGCTTGTATTAAAATGAAAATGACACCTGAAGAGGCGATTAATGCAGCGACCATTAACGGTGCTTATGCGATGGGATTGTCTGATACCCACGGAAGCATCACTATTGGTAAAAAAGCCAATTTAATTATTACCAAGCCCATTACTTCTATTTACCAATTGCCGTATGCTTTTGGCAGTAATTTGATTGACCAAGTTATTATTGAAGGAAAAACAGTTCAATAAAAAAAGGAACCCAAAATGGATTCCTTTTTTATTTTCAACAGTGCTTTGATTATCTTAAACTAAAACTAGATTTCGAAACCAATTCACCTTTATCAAATACATTTACAAAATAAGTTCCTTTTTCAAAGTCTTTACCTGGTAAATCTTGTGTTACGTCTACCGATTTGTTTTCGTAGTTTACAGTACTTGTAAAGCTATAAGTCAACGAATTTGAACCAAACGATTCTGTTTTCTTTTCACCAAGTACATTGTTTTTGCTATCAATCACCTGTACATAATACGTTTTATCACCTTGTTTTGCAACTTTGTTTTCATTGATTGTAAAACTAATTTTCAAAACATCTGCTTTTCTTGCTTTTTCTGTTTCGATTTGTTTCCCTGAGCTTCTCAATTTGTAAGCTGCTGTTTTCAAATTAGAAACTGAAAGCTTTTGAGCAATTTCGACAGTTTTAGATAATTCTTCATTTTGACCTACTAAAACCTCATTGTATTTTCTTGACTCACCTAAAACGGTTATCGTACTATCACGCTCAACAGTCAATTTAGCATTGTCTTTCTTCAATACTTCATTTTCTGCCATTAAAGTTTTCATTTTGGATTCTAGTGCAAAGTATTGGCTTTTGTATTTAGACATTGAAGCAACATCACCTTTAGATTTTTTCAAATCAGCCATCAAATTTACAATTTTCTCGCGTTCTGCTATGAGTTCATCAGACATCGAAGTGTTTTCCGCAATCGCTGCATCATACCTTGTTTTCAAAGCTTCAAGATCTTTCATTACTGATTCCTTCTCACTCGTAGTCGTGCTAAGTTCTGTCTGTAATGCTTTCGCATCAGATGTCATTTTAAAAATATACACTAAACTTCCAATAAGAAGTATCGCTAATATTGCAATGACCGCCTTTAAATTTGAATTACTTTTTTGATTTTCCATAAATTTATATTTTGTTTAAGCAAAAATAATAATATTTGTGGTTATAACGGAAGTTTGGAGGAATATATTACTTTTGAATGTTAAATTTTTTTTATGGAAAAATTAATTCCTTTTACAAATATTGATCTAGCAAGAATTACGAACCATCGAAGTGGGGAAGTAAAATTTGGAGAGAAAATGATTACCATTCCAAAAGGCACAGAATCGATTACTTCTTTTTTAAATAGTACTGCCGCTCGTTACGTTTTGTTCGGAATCCCCGAAGATATAGGAGTTCGTGCCAACTTTGGTCGACCAGGCGCTCATTCTGCCTGGGAAAGCGCGATAAAAAGTATTGCAAACATTCAATTCAACAAATTTTGTAAAGGAAATGAATTATTGGTTTTAGGCCAGTTGGATGTTACAGAAGAAATGGAACAAGCAGAAGGGCTGAACTACCAAAACATCGCAGATAGAAAAAAATTTAGTGATTTGGTCATAAAAATCGACAAAGAGGTAGCTCATTTAGTCTCGATTATTGTGAAAGCCAATAAGATTCCAATTGTCATTGGTGGTGGTCATAATAATTCTTACGGCAACATAAAAGGAACCGCTTTAGCGAAAGGTAAGCCAGTCAATGCAGTCAATTTTGACGCGCATTCCGATTTCCGGATTTTAGAAGGTCGACATAGTGGCAACGGATTTTCCTATGCCTTTGATGAAGGATTTCTCGATAAGTACTTCATTTTTGGATTGCATGAAAATTATACTTCCAAAAAAGTGCTGTCGAAAATAAAAAAAGTACATGCTAGAGTTCGATACAATACCTACGATGAAATTGGAATTCGTAAATTCAAGAACTTTGAGACAGAACTAGAGTTGGCCCATAATTTTATTAATGATCAACCTTATGGAATTGAAATTGACTTAGATGCGATTCCAAATATCGCCAGCAGCGCCATGACTATTAGTGGTTTCTCAGTAGAACAAGTTCGACAATTCGTTCATTATTTTGGCAAGAATCAAAATGCAAGTTATTTGCACATTTGCGAAGGAGCACCAGACCTCTGTGAAGAAAAAAACAACCATCTCATCGGAAAACTAATGGGTTATTTGATTACTGATTTTATGAAAGCGAACGATCCGACGCAAGGAATAATTCGAGCAATGGACGTCAATTTTACGGAAGTAAAATCCACTTCGATTAAATAACCTATCTTTGCGCAGTTTTTCAGAATCCTTATGATCTGAAAGTTTTATACTACTTACATATGTTATTTGAAGATTTATCACTCTCGAAGAGTATCCAAAAAGCCGTTTTTGAAGAAGGTTATACCGAAGCAACTCCCATACAAGAACAATCTATCCCTATCGTATTAGCAGGCCGAGATTTAATCGGTTGTGCACAAACGGGAACAGGAAAAACAGCAGCATTTGCCATTCCGATTATCCACCAATTGCATCGCATGGTCGGTTCGTCTAATAAAGCCAAATTGATTCGTGCACTAGTAATTACACCTACACGAGAATTAGCGGTGCAGATTGGTCAAAATTTCGACCGTTACGGAAAGTACACCAACCTGACGCAATTGACCATTTTTGGTGGTGTATCTCAAGTTCCACAAGTTGACGTGTTGCGGAAAGGTGTCGATGTTCTCGTTGCCACTCCAGGACGATTGCTCGATTTACACAAACAAGGATTTATCAATCTTGACCATCTGCATACTTTAGTTTTGGATGAAGCCGATCAAATGTTAGATATGGGCTTTGTAAATGATGTAAAGAAAATCGTAAAATTGACGCCTAATAACCGACAAACATTGTTGTTTTCAGCCACAATGCCTATTGCTATTAGAGAATTGGCGGAGATGTTTTTGAAAGATCCTGCAACAGTGAGTGTTTCTCCCGTTTCGTCTACCGCTGAAAATGTAGAACAACGTGTTTATTTTGTTGATAAGACTGAAAAAAGAAATTTACTCTACCATCTCATTCGAAATGAGAAATTATCCGATGTGTTGGTCTTTTCAAGAACCAAACATGGCGCTGATAATGTAGTTAAAGCATTGCGAAAACACGGCGTTGCTGCGGAAGCT
>CALPOS020000161.1 GCA_943325255.2 Sphingobacterium thalpophilum | reverse complement strand
CCTGTTACGATTGAAAGAATGGGATTGAAAGAGATTAAAGGTTCTACTGCTGCTACTTACTATGACGGATTAGAAAACCTTAAAGAAGTGCATTTTAATACGAGTAGTTTGTCGTTTAAATCGATAAACACTAGAGGTTTTGCCACGATTTCAAATACTCGTTTTATGCAACTAGTTGATGGAATGGATAATTCTTCCCCAGCATTAAACTTTGTTTTAGGTAATTTAATAGGTCTTTCTGAATTAGATGTCGCAAATGTAGAATTACTGCCAGGGGCTTCTTCTGCATTATATGGAGCCAATGCATTCAACGGAATTCTATTCATGAATAGTAAGAGTCCCTTTACAAGTGAAGGAATAAGTACGTATATGAAATATGGTCAAACTTCTCAAAAAACCGCGGGAACTAATGACTACTATGATTTCGGAATCCGTGCTGCCCATGCATTTAACAAATACATCGCAGGTAAAGCGAACTTAAATATCATGAAGGCTACCGAGTGGATTGCATCTGATGCTTCCGATGTAAATGGAGGATTGGTTGGGCATGAAAACAATCAAAATTATAATGGTTTGAATTATTATGGAGACGAAGCATCTGTTTTTATTCCGAATGTTGGGAATGTGAGCAGAACGGGTTATCGCGACCAAGATTTAAATGATAATAAGATCAAGAGCGTAAAAGCAGATTTTTCACTCCATATCAGACCATGGGCAGATGATGTTGAAATCATATTGCAAAGTAAAGTGGGTGCAGGAAATACAATTTATCAAGGAGCAAACAGATATGCATTAAAAAGCTTCTTCATGAACCAAAATAAAATTGAAGTAAAGTCAAATAATTTCTTTGTGAGAGGATATATGGTTACGGAAGATGCCGGAAATTCATACAATATGACTTTTGCTGGACTTAAAGTTAATGAAGAATGGAAAAGCAACACGAACTGGTTTACAGATTATGCAACCGCTTACCAACTATCGAGTGCTGTTTTGGGATTTAACGCTGCGAATGCATCCAACTACGCAAGAAACTTTGCTGATCTTAATCTAACGCCACTTTTACCATTAACTCCTAGTAATTTAGGCGGTGCGAGAGGCACTAGATTGTTGCCAGGAACTGCTGCATTCGATGCTGCTTTAGCGAAAGTAATAGGGAATTCAAATCCAATAACGGGCGGAGCTAAGTTCGAAGACCAATCTCGAATTTATCATTCAGATGCCAATTATAATTTTAAGGATAAAATAAAATTTGGCGAAATTCAAATAGGAAGCTCGTACAGGATTTATGAGATGAATTCGAATGGTAGTATCTTTACAGATAAAGACGGAAAAATTACTTACAACGAATTTGGTGTTTATTCACAATTGACCAAAAAGTTTCTTAAAGAAGAAAGATTGAAACTTACAGCATCACTTCGTTATGATAAAAGTCAAAATTTTGATGGTTTTGTTTCTCCTAGATTAGCTTTCGTATATTCTGGTGGAGCTACAAAAAAACATAATTTTAGATTGTCATACCAAACAGGATTCAGAAATCCAACAACGCAAGATCAGTATATAGGCTTGGATGTTGGTCCATATGCGCTAATTGGATCAGCTCCTGATAATTTAGAGCGCTACTCTGAAACAAGAGGGAATAATTTTAACGGCAGCGGAGTAATTTCTGCTGCAGGTCAAGCAATATTAGGTGCTAACACCAAAGTAATGACAGGACTTGACGCATACAACAATTCATTTACCAAGGAATCTGTTGTTGCTTTCGATACCGCAATTTCTCAAGGACAATCGCCAACTGCGGCAGCTGCAAATCTTCAAGTTGCCAATATTGATTTAGTAAAACCAGAGCGAGTTCAAGCAATTGAATTGGGGTACCGCTCGGTTATTAATAATGATTTATCAATTGATATTAATGGTTACTATAATATATACAATGACTTCCTAAACCAAGCGAGAGTATTTGCTCCTTATTATGGAAATGTAAATCTAATTTCCTCTGATCCTAATGCAATAACCGCAATTGCTAATAAAGATAGAAGAGAATATAATGTATACACCAACTCTCAAACGCAAGTAACGTCAGTTGGGTTTGGAGTAGGATTGGGCAAAAAAGTATACAAAGACTTCGAAGTAAGTGTGAATTATAATTTTGCTGATTTTGAATTCGACCAGGAAAAAGATCCTTCTTTCATTGCAGGATTTAATACACCAAAACATAGAATAAAAGGATCGCTCGGAAATGATAAACTTTTCAAAAACTTTGGTTTTAACACCAACGTAAGATGGAATACAGAATACCTTTGGGAGTCAAATTTTGGAGACGGAATGGTTCCAGAAAACACCGTTTTTGATGCGCAGATTAATTATGCAATCCCAGTATTAAAATCTGTACTGAAAGTGGGCGGTAATAATATTTTCGGAAAAGATTACATTCAGGTAATTGGAGCAGGAGCAATCGGACAATTATGGTATGCTTCATGGACCATTAACCCTTAAATTCAAACACTAATAAAATTATTTAGATCATGATAAAAAATTTCAAATGGCTTTTATTGGTTTCGTTAACCTTAATTGCATGTTCAAGTAACGACGAGGATTCGACGCCAGCTGAAGTCCCAGTGATAGCCGGGAATGCTGATTTTTCAAAATATGTAGCTTTAGGGAACTCACTGACTGCTGGATACAGCGATGGCGCTTTATTTAAAAAAGGACAAGAAGGATCGTATACCAACATACTTGCACAACAATTTGCGCAAGTTGGCGGCGGAGAATTCAGAATTCCGTTGTGTGGGGATGATAACCTAGGCGGATTATTAGCTGGTGGCCTTCCAATTCCAGGACAAGGAACAAGACTTTATTTTAACGGCACTGCGCCTGTCAATCTCCCAGGCACTCCTGTAACAGAAATAACCAACGTTTTGACTGGACCATTCAATAATATGGGAGTTCCAGGAGCAAAGAGTTTTCATTTGCTAGCTCCAGGATATGGCAATATTGCAGGTTTGGGTGCCGGCACAGCAAATCCTTATTATGTGAGGTTTGCATCATCGCCAACAGCTAGAATTATCGATGACGCAGTAGCTCAAAGCCCAACTTTCTTTTCGCTTTGGATTGGGAACAATGACGTCCTAAGTTACGCAACCTCTGGAGGAATTGGCGTAAATCAAACAAACAACCTAGATCCATCAACATACGGGTCTAATGACATAACTGACCCGAACGTCTTCGCTGGCACTTATAGCGCATTGCTTGATGCTATGACCGCTGGGGGAGCCAAAGGAGTGGTTTCGAACATACCTTATGTAACTACAATTCCGTATTTTAGAACAGTTCCTTATAACGCAATTCCATTAGATGCGACAAATGCAGCTCAATTGAATGCAGGTTTCGCTCAATATAATGGAGGATTAGCCCTAGCCCTAGCAGGAGGTGCGATAACTTCTGAAGAGAAAGATAGAAGAACGATTACTTTTAAAGCCGGTCAAAATGCAGTAGTAATTGTTGATAGTTATTTAACGCCATTATCTACATTAGGTTTACCATCTTATCGTCAAGCAACAAAAGAAGATTTGTTGGTTTTACCTGCAAGATCTTTTTTAGGAACCTTAGTTGGGGGAAACCCAGCTGCTATCAATGGACTTAGTGTCCCACTAGCAGATAGTTGGGTGCTTTCTAAAGATGAAGTTAATGAAATAAAAGTTGCCGTTGATGCTTATAATTTATCTATTAAGTCACTAGCAGAAGCAAAAGGTTTAGCTTTCGTAGATGCTAATTCAATTCTAAGCCAAGTTTATAATGGTGGAATTAGTTTCGGGAATTACCATTTGTCAGCATCATACGTTACTGGAGGAGCATTTTCTTTAGATGGAGTTCATCCTAGTGCAAGAGGATATGCATTAATAGCAAATAAATTCATGGAAGCAATAAACGCGAAGTATGGCTCGACTTTTCGACCTGTTGATTTAGGTAAATACCAAATACAATATCCTGCCGTTTTGAATTAAGAAGCAGAATTGCACCTATAAATAAACCATCCTTAATTCAAGGGTGGTTTTTTATTTTGGTGATTTTCTTTAAGAATAATCAGGGAATGAAACTGCAGTAAAGAATCACATAAAATAATCCTGTTTTTTTATAAAAATTATCTTGATTTTATATTTTAAAGATTTATATTTGCACTCGGAAAAAAGAGGTGTTTTTACACACTGTTTTCATTAACCTAAATAGCTATTTAATAAATACATAAGCAATGTCAAAAGTAATAGGAAAAGTTGCACAAATCATTGGTCCAGTAGTGGACGTAGTTTTCAACGGTAAAGATGTTGAACTTCCAAAAATTTATGATTCATTAGAAATCACTAAAAAAGACGGTACATTATTAGTACTTGAAGTACAATCACACATCGGTGAAAATACCGTACGTACAATCTCAATGGATTCTACTGACGGTTTGAGCAGAGGTTATGAAGTAGTAGGTACAGGAAACCCAATCAAAATGCCAATCGGAGCGGATGTTTACGGACGTTTGTTCAACGTAATCGGCGACGCTATCGACGGTTTAGGAGAATTGCCTAAAACTGGTGATAACGGATTGTCAATCCACAGACCAGCACCAAAATTCGAAGATCTTTCTACCTCTTCTGAAGTTTTATTCACAGGAATCAAAGTAATCGACCTTATCGAGCCTTATGCAAAAGGAGGAAAAATTGGATTGTTCGGTGGAGCTGGAGTTGGTAAAACAGTTTTGATTCAGGAATTGATCAACAATATCGCAAAAGGTCACGGTGGACTTTCAGTATTCGCAGGAGTAGGGGAAAGAACACGTGAAGGAAATGACTTACTTCGTGAGATGTTAGAGTCAGGAATTATAAAATACGGGGATGCGTTCATGCACTCTATGGAAGAAGGCGGATGGGATTTATCTAAAGTAGATATGCCAGGAATGAGAGAGTCAAAAGCAATAGGAAAAGTTTCTCAAATCATCGGGCCAGTAGTTGACGTAGTATTCAATACTAAAGACGCTGAATTACCAAAAATTTACGATTCATTAGAAATCACTAAAAAAGACGGTACTTTATTAATATTAGAAGTACAATCACACATTGGTGAAGATACGGTTCGTACCATCTCTATGG
>CALPOS020000160.1 GCA_943325255.2 Sphingobacterium thalpophilum | reverse complement strand
GATTATCGATGCAAACAACGAACGATATGCCCATCATTTATCCGCCAAGTTTTCAGACGTTGGGATTAATACCGTTTAATTTGAATCCACATTATTTGGATCCGGATTTACAATCGAAGCACATGGGAGAAACGAGAGAAACACGCATTAAAGAATTTCATGCGTTTAATTCCGTCCCTGTACTTGGACTAAGAGAAGGAAGTTGGTTAGAAGTTACCGGAGAACAAATAATCCTTAAAGGCGAATTGTCTGCACGATTGTTTCAACAGAACAAAGATCCAGAGGAACTCGCAAGCAACAGCGATTTGAGTTTCTTAGCTCGGTTGTAAAAAAAACAGACATAAAAAAAGTCGCTCAAGGAGCGACTTTTTGCTATTTAAAAGAAAAATTATACTTCCAATACACTGTTTTCAGCACCTGCGAATTCATTAAATCTGTATGAGTCAGCTTCAACTTCATTTACAAAAGCACCATCAATTACATATTTAAACTCATAAGAAGCGTCTTTGTTCACGTCAAAAACACCTTTAAAAGTACCATTTTTTAGTTTACTCAATTCACCTTCTTTTGGGTTCCAGTTATTAAAATCTCCAACAACTGCTGCATTATTTGCCTCTTTCGCTTCAACTGTAAAAGTTACTTTGCAAACTGGCTTAGTTTTTATAAATTGTTTCTTTACTGACATAACTATTTCATTTTTAATGTTATGGGACAAAGTAAATAAATTCTCTCCTATATTTAACAGAGGTAAGAACGATTTAAGAAAATGACAAAAACCAGCGTGAAAAATAGTTGTATTCTTAATTATTAAGCTATAAAATTTCCAATCTGAAACAAGAAAACGTTTTAGTTCTGAATTATCTTTAGATGAAAAAAAGTCGATTTTTGAATAAAATGATTGCACTTAATTCAAAAATCGACTTATAAATATCAATAAGGCAATTGATTCCCTAATTTTGAGGACCAGCTTTGACTAAATTTTGTCCTGCTTCATTGTCTGTATACTGCTTGAAATTGGCAATAAACTTTTCCGCCAAATCTTCTGCTTTCGCATTCCACGCTGAAGCATCTGCGTAAGTTGCTCTTGGATCTAGAATCGAAGCATCTACATCGTGAAGTGCAGTTGGAACTTCAAAATTAAACACGGGAATCATTTTAGTTTCCGCTTTTTCGATAGAACCGTCTAGAATCGCATCGATAATGGCGCGCGTATCTTTAATTGAAATACGCTTGCCAGTGCCGTTCCAGCCTGTATTAACCATATAGGCTTTCGCATTGTGCTTTTCCATTTTCTTTACCAATTCCTCTCCATATTTCGTAGGATGCAAGGTTAAGAATGCTTTGCCAAAACAGGCTGAAAAAGTCGGTTGTGGCTCTGTTACTCCTCGTTCTGTTCCTGCTAACTTAGCCGTGAAACCAGAAAGAAAATAGTACTTAGTTTGCTCTGGAGTTAGTTTTGAAACTGGTGGCATGACACCAAAAGCATCTGCTGTTAAGAAAATAACTTTGGTAGCATGTCCTGCTTTAGAAATTGGTTTTACAATATTATGTATGTGATTGATTGGATAAGAAACTCTCGTGTTTTGAGTTACTGAACCATCTTTAAAGTCAATTTTTCCGTTGGCGTCAACAGTAACATTTTCTAGTAATGCATCTTTCTTGATAGCTTCGAAAATGTCTGGTTCATTTTCTCGACTCAAGTCGATGGTTTTTGCATAACATCCACCTTCAAAATTGAAAACACCATCGTTATCCCAGCCGTGTTCATCATCACCAATTAATTCTCTTTTCGGATCTGTAGATAAAGTGGTTTTGCCTGTTCCTGACAAACCAAAAAATACTGCTACATCTCCGTCTTTTCCTTTATTCGCGGAACAGTGCATGGATGCAATTCCTTGTAAAGGCAAATAATAGTTCATCATGGCGAACAATCCTTTTTTCATTTCACCACCATACCAAGTTCCGCCGATCAATTGAATCTTTTCCGTAAGATTAAAGGCAACATATACTTCAGAATTTAATCCGTGAGCCGCATAATCTTTAAAACTAGTTTTGGACGCATTCATTACAATAAAATCTGGCTCACCAAAACTCTCTAATTCTTCTTCCGTTGGACGGATAAACATATTCTTTACGAAATGAGCTTGCCAAGCCACTTCCATGACAAAACGCACTTTAAGTCGCGTGTTCTCATTCGCGCCACAAAACGCATCGATCACAAACAATCGCTTTCCAGACAATTGCGTTAGTGTTGTTTCTTTTAATGCACTCCATGTGGTTTGTGAAATTGGTTTATTATCGTTGACGGCTTTTTCCGAATTCCACCAAATAGTATCTTTTGTAACGCTATCTTCAACAATGTATTTATCTTTTGGAGAGCGACCGGTAAAAACACCTGTCATTACATTTACCGCTTCTAATTCTGTCAGCTGTCCTTTTTCAAAACCTTCTAAAGTTGGCTTTAATTCTTCGTGGTATAAAAAGTCATAAGATGGATTGTAGATAACTTCCGCTGCGTCTTTGATACCGTACTTTTCCAACGAAATCGATTTCGTAATTTGGGCGTAATTCTCCATAAAATTGTAGATGTATTGTGTTTGAATTAAAGCACAAAAGTAAAAATAATATTTTACCTAGATTTAGAAACTTGAAATATTATGATTTTTTCTTCAAAAAATCGATGAACAGACACATCCATCCGACGATCAATAACAGACCGCCAATTGGTGTAATAAATCCAATCTTTTTGAAGCCGAAAGTGGTTAAGTCGTTCGTCGCCAACAAATAAATAGATCCAGAAAAGCATAAAACCCCACTGACGACAAAATAGAAAATGCGCTTTTTTGCTATTTCACTTACTTGTGCAGATAATCCAACGAAAAGCAATAACAGAGTATGGTACATTTGATACTTCACTCCAGTTTCGAACGTAACTAATTGTTCAACCGTCAATACTTTCTTTAGAGCATGAGCACCAAATGCTCCGAAAATAATTGCCAACATACCGAGTATAGCCGCGATTCGAACTATTTTTCTTTCCATGATTATGTATTTTTATAATAAATGGTAAAAGTATTTGTTATTGATTAGAAGTCAAAGAAATTAGACTTTTTTTAGACGCGCTTGCAGCGGGAATAAGCTCCTAACAAAAAAACAGTATATTTGCATCTTAAAAAATAGAAAAAATGAAAAAAATCTTTTTAATTTTAACAGCAATTGTCAGCTTAAGCATTAGTGCTCAAGGCAATACGGCAGTAAAGTCTGGAGAGAAATTTATCTACGCTGCGTCCTATAATATGAGTGGATTGATGACCCAATTAGCGCAAGTTACAATGGAAACAGAAACCGTAAAAACCTCTAAAAAAACTTTATTGCATTTGACAAGCGAAGCTACAACTTATAGTAAATGGGACACTTTTTTTAAAATTCGTGATCGATACGAATCCTATGTAGATCCTATTTCGTTGCGACCTAGTTTGTACAAACGCGATATTTTTGAAGGAAAATACACAAAAAAGGAAAAATACATTTTTAAATCAGACGGACGTACCATCGAAAGTACTGTAAATAAAAAAAACAAACCTGAAACTAAAAAAACGTTTCAAGTTAATTCAGGTACACAAGATGTAATTTCAATATTATATAAGTTGAGAACGATTAATTTCAGCACTTTCAAGCCAGGTCAAATCAAAAGTTTTGTGGTTGTTTTTGATGAAAAAGAAATGAGTGTTTCCGCTAAGTACCTTGGAAAAGAAACAGTAAACGCTGGAAATCTTGGTAAAAAAGTTTGTTATAAAATATCTATTGGTGCTAAGACCAATAAACTAAGAGGAACTGATAAAAATATTATTTATTTGACCGCTGATAATGCTAAAGTACCAGCATTAATTCAATTTAGCATTCCTGTAGGAACAGGACAATTAACATTAACTAACGCAACTGGAATTTAATATGAGAAAAGCATTTATCGTTTTAGCCTTTATTTTTGCAATTCTTGGAATTGTATTCGTGATTTTACCGATGGGTACCTTGGGTGTATTGCCTGTTGGATTGTCTATTGTCTTTGCTGGTCTGGCCTATGCGAAATCTGAAGCAAGTAACAGAAATGTCCCAAAATGGTTAATCATTGTAGCTGGATTAATACTTGTAGTAGTGCTAGTTCGCGCCATGATGCCAGATGAAGTGGAAAAAGATGTTCAGTTTGAACAAAAGAAAATCGAATCCAAACAAGAGGATTTGCAAGATTTAGAAGGACTGGAATAATTCCTTTTAAAAAATTTATAGTTTAGCCACGAATTCACGAATTATTATTTATTTAATTCGTGAATTCGTGGCTAAAAAATTTAACCTATTGTATACCTTTGAAAATTATTTGCAAGAAACCATGAGAAACATACTAATTATTGGTGCCGGCCGGTCCGCTTCTTCGTTGATTCAATATCTTTTAAACAAATCCGAAGCAGAAAATTTACACCTGACCATAGGCGATTTATCAAAAGAACTCGCGCAACGTAAAACCAATAATCACAAGAATGCCACAGCCATTGCTTTGGATATTTTTGACGCAATGCAACGCCAAACCGAAATTCAAAAAGCCGATATTGTGATCTCAATGCTGCCCGCACATCTGCATATTGAAGTGGCCAAAGACTGCATTACCTATAAAAAACACATGGTCACGGCTTCTTATGTCAGCGATGCCATGCAAGAACTCGACACACAAGCCAAAGCCAACAACCTCATCTTTATGAACGAAATCGGGCTGGATCCTGGAATCGATCACATGAGTGCGATGAAAGTGATTGATGAAATTAGAGACCAAGGCGGCAAAATGATTTTGTTCGAATCGTTTTGCGGTGGCTTAGTCGCACCCGAATCGGACAACAATCTGTGGAATTACAAATTTACTTGGGCACCAAGAAATGTCGTGTTGGCAGGGCAAGGTGGCGCCGCAAAATTCATTCAAGAAGGCACCTACAAATATATTCCCTATCACAAATTGTTTCGGAGAACTGAGTTTCTGGAAGTCGAAGGTTACGGCCGATTTGAAGCGTATGCCAATCGCGATTCGCTAAAATACCGCAGCGTCTATGGTTTAGATGACGCACTAACTTTATATAGAGGAACCATTCGTCGTGTCGGTTTTT
>CALPOS020000159.1 GCA_943325255.2 Sphingobacterium thalpophilum | reverse complement strand
GATGTTGGTTTCGATATCGCCTTTGTGATACGGCACTTTGAATCCGCTACCAAAATCGAGAAAATCTAAAGTTTTAAAATGAACTGCCGCTTCAAACAAAATTTCCGCCGCGTACAAAAACACTTCAATATCTAAAATGTCAGAACCGGTGTGCATGTGAATCCCGTTGATGTGCATGCCCGTATTTTCGACAATGCGCAAAATGTGTGGCATTTGGTGAATCGAAATCCCAAATTTACTATCGATGTGTCCTACAGAAATATTGGTATTTCCACCCGCCATCACGTGTGGATTAATTCGAATACAAACCGGAACCGTAGGATGTTTGGTGCCGAAATGTTCTAGAATAGAAAGGTTGTCAATATTGATTTGCACGCCGAGTTCTGCCGCTTCTTCGATTTCTTCAAAGGAAACACCGTTGGGTGTATAAATGATTTGATGTGGTTCGAAACCCGCATGCAATCCGAGTTGCACTTCTTGAATAGAAACCGTGTCGATGTTGGCGCCCATCTTTTTGAGCAATTGCAATATTGCAAGGTTAGACAACGCTTTCACCGCATAATTGATGCGCACGCTTTCTACTTTAGAAAAAGCTGCGGTCAAGCGATGGTATTGCGATTCAATTTTTGCGGCATCATACACATATAACGGACATCCGAATTCGGTAGCTAAATCGACGAGTTCTTTGGGTTGCATAGTAGTATCTTTTTAGCAAATCTATTGTTACTGAAATTGACTTCCAAATAATTGAGGAAGAATTCGCAATTCAATCGATATAGTTGTTTTAAGGCGGAAACCCTAGCCCCGATTACCTCACTTGACTCTTACTTTCTGCGGTGTTCGGTGAACACTGCATGTTTGTAGTGGAAATCCTTTTTTGTTCTAGAAAACCCCTCGACTGCGCTCGGGGTGACAAAGAACAAAAAAGATTGCAGCGAAAAGCGGGATAAAGCTCCTAAAAAACTTCAAAATAAAACTAGAAATCGCCATCAATAGTTTGCCATTTTTTATTATTTTTGTGGCACTTTAAAAAAGTCAAATTACATCCATATGAACATACACGAATACCAAGGAAAAGAGATCTTAGCAAAATATGGCGTACGCGTACAACGTGGCATAGTGGCGAATAGTCCAGTAGAAGCGGTGGCTGCAGCCAAACAACTCACTACAGAAACCGGAACGCAATGGTATGTGGTGAAAGCGCAAATACACGCCGGTGGACGTGGAAAAGGTGGTGGGGTGAAGTTGGCTAAGAACTTGCAACAGGTAGAAGAAATTTCAGAACAAATCATCGGGATGCAATTGATTACGCCGCAAACTTCTGCGGAAGGTAAAAAAGTGCACAAGGTTTTGATTGCGGAAGATGTGTATTATCCTGGTGAAAGTGAAACTTCTGAATTTTATATGTCGGTTTTGTTGAACAGAGCTTCAGGTAGAAATATGATCGTCTATTCTACAGAAGGTGGAATGGATATCGAGGAAGTGGCAGAGCACACGCCACATTTGATTCACAATGAAGAAATTGACCCGTCGGTTGGTTTGCAAGGTTTTCAAGCCAGAAGGATTGCTTTCAATTTGGGACTTTCTGGAAATGCTTTCAAGGAAATGGTGAAATTTATCGATTCACTTTACAATGCTTATGTGGGTTGTGATGCGTCGATGTTCGAAATCAATCCGGTTTTGAAAACGTCTGATAATAAAATTATGGCAGTGGATGCCAAAGTAAATATAGATGACAATGCATTATACCGTCAGCCGAAATATGCGGATATGCGTGACATCAGAGAAGAAAACCCGATTGAAGTGGAAGCTAAAGAAGCTGGATTGAACTATGTCGATTTGGATGGAACGGTAGGTTGTATGGTAAATGGCGCTGGATTGGCGATGGCTACGATGGATTTGATTAAGTATGCCGGTTTTGAACCAGCGAACTTCCTTGACGTTGGTGGAACTGCGGATGCAAAACGTGTGGAATTGGCGTTCCGTATCATCCTAAAAGATCCAAACGTAAAAGCGATTTTGATTAATATTTTTGGTGGAATTGTTCGTTGCGATAGAGTAGCACAAGGTGTAGTAGATGCTTATAAAAATATGGGCGATGCAATTAAAGTACCGATTATCGTTCGTTTGCAAGGAACCAATGCAGAGATTGCGAAAGAATTGATTGACAATTCAGGCATGCCAATTTTATCTGCGGTAGAATTTCAAGAAGCCGCAGATCAGGTTCAGAAAGCTTTAGGTTCTTAAGAAAAAAGGTAATTTATATAGTAGCCACGAATTTGCGAATTGATTTTATTCGTAAATTCGTGGCTTACTTTTTAAGATCGAATGATATCATCCATAATCTTGAGGTGATGATTGGTGTGAAGCGCTAAGAACTTCTTGGTTTGCTTGAGATTTAATTGCCCAAAATAAGGATGCGTGAAATTACTTTTGGTATCCAAATGTTGTAGTTCTTCCAAAAGTTGTCTGACCGTTGCAATGTCTTTATGAAGTTCTTCTTTTGAAATCTCGTTTGCTGGAACCACTGCTTTCGGTGCTTTACCTTTACCTCTTGGAATGAAATTTATAAAATAAACAAAACTTCTATTGAGATTGAATCTCCAATGGTAGTCAGCTGGGTTGGAACTTTGCAACACTTTGATGATGTTGTAAATGACTTTCAAGCTATGCGCCAGATGCCACGAAACGTTGACTTGCGACACTTGACTATTGAAAACATCTTTTGAATTAATGTTGTTTTCTAGTTTGTTTACTAAATGAATGAGTGCTTCCATTCTAGATAAAATTACGGCTTCTTTTTGCCGTTATTAAATTTTACTTTTTCGACCACTTGAATTTTCGGAGCTGGTTTCTTGTCGCGTGAATTGCTCTTAGAAGCTGGCTTTTTCTTGAAATCCGTTTTCGGAGTTGCTTTAAATTCAACGCGTGGTTTCGCATTTTCTTTTACTGGAATTTCAGCGCGGTGTTTTGCCAAAACCTCATTCGGGTTTTTGGGATTTTCTTTAGTGCCACGCAAATGAATAACTAGTCCATTTAAAAAATTACGCAACACTTGGTCGCCACATTCCATAAAGTCAGCGTGATCTTGACTTCGGAAAATATTGCCAATTTCGCCTTTCGACATGCGGAAATCTACTAGTTCAAGAATTTCAATAATTTGATCATCGCGCAGCATGAGGGCGACACGGAGTTTTTTGAAGATATCGTTGTTGTTCATATTTTTGAGTTGCTGAGAAACTGAGTTGCTGAGTCTCTGAGTTATAATTTTGACTTTTAAAACGGGAATTAGTAATTTGTTGCGCTTTTCATTCTCAGTGTCTCAGTTACTTAGCAACTCAGCCACTTAGAAAAGCCAAAGATACGCTTTTACAAATCCATCGCGCCATAATTTTTCGTTGTGTTGTCCACCTTTGACGAGGACTTTTTTATTCAGTTTTTTGCACTCACAACGTTTGGTGTTGACTAAAGATTCAATTTGGTTTAAGTCCGAAATCATATCCGGATCGCCTTCGTTATCGCCATGAAGAAAGTAAATTTTAGCATCGAATTTTTTGGTTTGTTTCATCATGTCGACGAGCTCGTCACGATTAAACCAAAAGGCAGGAGAGAATACGCCTGCTTTTCCGAAAAAATTGGGGTATTTTAAGAGTGCGTAGAAGGAAGTCATTCCACCCAAAGAACTTCCAATCATGATGGTATTTCTCGGATTGGTTTTGGTTCTGTAAGTTGCGTCAATCTTCGGTTTGAGTGTGTTTACGATAAAGTCGAGATAGTCATTGGCTTTTCCGCCGCCGTGTTTTGCATGGACAAATGGAGTGAGTTCTTCCGTCCGTTTTTCGGTCGTTTCTATTCCGACCACGATCACTTGCGCGTTGAGACTGTCGAGTTTTTCGTCGATGTTCCATTCGCCTGCAAAAGATGTTTTCGCGTCGAACAAATTTTGACCGTCATGCATGTAAATCACCGGATATTTTTTGGTTGATGTTGTATAATTCTTCGGCAAATACAACCAGATTTTTTTGGTGGATTGTAATTGCGGTGATTCCAATGTAAATGTTGACACTTGCTTCGATGCTGTGCTCTCTTGACAAAAGATTATTTGCGTAAAAAAGATGAGCAAGAGGTTGAAAAGGAGTTTCAAGTAGATTTATTTTTTCGAATTCGACTAAAATGAATATTTTCGCTAAAAATAAACAATTGATGAACAGCTACGAAGAAAAATTAAGCTTATTGGCAGAGATGGTGTCCTTTTCTGTGGTCGATGGGAAGCTGCACGATCGTGAATTGCAGTTTCTAACCTTAGTAGCTGACGAACTTCAAATCAAACCTGAAGATTTCAAGCAGTTGTTTCATCAAGAATTCTATCCAAGTGTTACAAAGTCTGAGTTTCAAAGGATTCAACAATTTTATCGATTGGCTTTATTGATGCACTGTGACGGCGTTTTGCATGAACGAGAAAAGAATGCGATTCACGAAATCGGGATCAATATGGGTTTAAATCCATTTGCGATGAAACGCGTTTTGAAAGCGATGGAATTGTCTCCGACGCGCATGATTTCTCCTGACTTTTTGCTAGAAGTTTTTCAAGAACAATGCAATTAAAAAAGTTTCTCCTGCAACGCCTTAATCTCATCACGAAATTTCGCCGCTTGGAGAAAGTCTAAATCTTTGGCCGCTTTTTCCATCGCTTTGCGTTTCTCCCGAATGCGTTTGTCGATTTCAGCTTTAGATAAATATTCTGTAATCGGCTCCGCTGCAACGTTCGGCAGATAGCCCAACTCTGCATCAATCAATGGAATTTTAGTAAAGGCACTTTCGATTTTTTTGTTCAATGCCATCGGAACCACATTATTCGCGACATTAAAATTGATTTGCTTTTCCCTACGATAATTGGTTTCATCAATGGTTTTTTGCATGCTGACGGTAATTTTATCCGCATACATAATTGCTTTTCCTTTGAGGTTTCTCGCTGCACGACCAATGGTTTGCGTTAGCGATCGATGGCTTCGCAAAAAGCCTTCTTTATCTGCGTCTAAAATAGCAACCAGTGAGACTTCGGGTAAGTCCAGACCTTCACGCAGTAAATTCACGCCAATCAACACATCAAAGATTCCTTTTCGTAAATCTTGCATGATTTCGATTCGCTCCAAAGTATCGACTTCCGAATGAATGTACCGACAACGAATACTTACTTTAGTCAGGT
>CALPOS020000158.1 GCA_943325255.2 Sphingobacterium thalpophilum | reverse complement strand
GTTAGCGTGTACGTTTAATTTCTTAAAGTCGTTTTCGGCAATAGAAAGAATGCTTTCCAGAAGCCGCAACTTCGGCTAGACGGCGGGAAGTTGTTATAAATACGGTGAGCGTATCGAACGAATAAAA
Organism: Sphingobacterium thalpophilum; assembly: GCA_943325255.2. Lineage (GTDB taxonomy): Bacteria > Bacteroidota > Bacteroidia > Flavobacteriales > Flavobacteriaceae > Flavobacterium. The sequence goes on along the minus strand of CALPOS020000158.1, from coordinate 5,168 downwards.
CGATTTTTGTATATTTGGCCACTATGAACCTGATTCATCAAAATATTGAATTTATTAATGCTCTTTGTAAATCGCACAAAGTGAAAAGCTTGTATGCTTTTGGCTCTGTGTTGACAGATAAATTCAATGAGAAAAGTGATATAGATTTGATTGTAAACTTTAGTGATGTTCAATTACTAGATTATGCTGACAATTATTTTGACTTAAAATTTTCTCTCGAAGATACTTTCAAAAGATCTGTTGATTTGTTAGAGGAAAAAGCAATAAAGAATCCCTACTTTAAAAAAGCTATTGAAAAAAACAGGCAACTGATTTATGGATAATTATATTTTCGCATGGCTTTTCGATATCAAAAATTCAATTGAGGAAATTGAAAGTTACTTTCCAAATGGTAAAGTTTTCCAATATTATCATGAAGATTTAAAAACTAAACGTGCTGTTGAAAGGAATATTGAAATTATTGGCGAAGCAATGAGTAGAATTCTAAAACTTGAGCCTGAAATCATAATTTCTAATTCACGGAAAATTGTTGATGCACGGAATAAAATAATTCATGGTTATGACGAAATCTCTGATGATGTGATTTGGGGTATTGTAGTTAACAACCTTCCCGTTTTAAAAACTGAAGTAGAAAATCTTTTGCCAGGTTAGCACTTCTAAAAACTACTATTACCTGTAAGCTGAACACTGCCCTCTGAACACTGCCTTTGACAAATTCTAGGAAATACGTTCCATATAGTCACTCGGTGTTTTTCCGGCAACTTTTTTAAAGGAGCGAATAAAAGTAGAATAAGACTTAAATCCAACTTGTTCGCCTATCGCTTCAATGGTCAATTGGTTGGATTTTCCTTGGTCCAAAATACGAATCACATGTACAACTCGCAACTGATTGCGCCAATTAGAAAAAGATTCTTTTTTGATGTTATTGAAATAATACGTCAAATGATGGGCGGGGATTCCTATTTCATCAGATATATTGGATAAGTTACACTTGGGTTCCAAATACGTTTGTTTCTTGATACTTTCTTGAAGAAGGGTTTCTATATTTTCAACATATTCAGGTGAAAAAAGTGATGCTGCTGCATTGCCCTCGATTTCATTTTGAACAGAACCATGAGCATAGTTTTCTTCTGAGGCAAAGGTATCGACAACCAAACTTATTGGAATAGTGTCATGAATTGAATTGTCTTTTGGGGTTAAAGGTAAACCGTACATGATTTGCGGAAAAAACATCACCATCATATTCATCCCAACATATACAATAGCAGCAAATAGCAGCGCTCCGCTGGCACGATCCAAGAAAATAGATTTACTGTCATAGAGCCACATATTGGCCATGGCCACGGTAAAATTAATCGTGATAACGGTTACAATACTAGTAAAAAGCAACAACCATTTTTTTATGAGTTGGTATTGTTGGGTATTGGTTATGCGATTGTTTTTTGTTTTTCTGTAATGTACTAATAAAACCCATAGTGCAATACAATAAAAGTACGTTTGCAACACATTAAGAAGTTGGTCGAGCTGATGCGGTACAATCCTGTTAATATGAAAAGGAGCCATATCCCAATTGTCTGAAAGTATATTATTGGCAATCGACAATTTATAGTCCCAACTAGAGAAAAAATAAGGAATATAGCCCACGAATGAAATCCCGAAAAGTGCAAAATGCAACAGATCTATTTTGCCGAGTTTGCTGTTGTCGCTCAGAACACTGCGCAGATAGAAAAAAGCACAAGGTCCGATCAAATAAAAAAAAGCATGCGTGTTGGTAAAAAAAGCAACCTTATTGGCGGATGTGCCATAAAAAAAATAAAAATTCTCCAATAAATACAGAGAGGCAAAAAACAGAAATGCAGCCAAATAGCGATTGGCACTTCTGTATCCTTTATTAAAATAAAGTATTAGTAAAGGCAAAAACAAGCCGGTTAAACAGATATAAGCAATAAGTGAATGCAAATGATTCTAATTTTGAAATGCAAACATAATTATTTTTTGCTAATAGTGGGTCAACAGTACACTTCTTAGCAACCCTGGCAAAGTTTCCGGACTTTGTGCTAACCCGTTTCCACCCAAATTTCTAACAACAAAATCTTACGATTAATAGCAATTAAATACAATAAACCTTTGCGCCTTTATGCCTTTGCGAGAAAACCCGCTGCGCCATTATCCCGACTTTGAGCAAACACTCAATTTCCCATAAGTCTAATCCGCGTTATCCGCGCCATCCGTGGCAAAAAAACAATACTCCCTTGCGCCTTTGCGTCTTTGCGAGAAAACCTCCTGTGCAAAGTCTCCTCCCGACTTTAAGTCAAACTTTTCACAAACCTTACAACACACCAACAAAAAAACCTACCTCGTTTCCAAAGCGTTTCGACTATTTACTAATAACTAATCACTAATAACTATCAACTAATAACATTCCCAACACAACGTTAACCCTTGTTAAACCATCGTTAAACTCTTTTACCAAAAACAATACTTTTCTAATTTTACGTTCACATTAAAAAAAACAAATTAGTTTCATTTAAAAGATTACAACTACCATGAAAAAATTTTCTAGTTTATTTTTAGTCTCAGTGTTGAGCGGTGCCACAACACTCGCAGGTTACAAATTATTGATAGACAATGATGGATTCTTTTCAAAATCAAAAAGTGTGGTGACGCTCGCGCCCAGCAACTACGCCAAAAACGCAAGTCTGGTTCCCGAAGGCTTAGACTTTACGGAAGCTGCAGACAAAACAGTTCATACCGTCGTGCACGTAAAAAATGTGTCGTACCGAACCATTTCCAATCCAATGCTCGAGTTTTTCTACGGATATAGCGGCGGCCAACAACAAGAGCAAGTCGGAACAGGTTCCGGAGTGATTATTTCCGAAGACGGTTATATCGTGACCAACAACCACGTGGTCAAAGATGCGTCAGACATAGAAATCACTTTAAACAACAAAAAGACTTATAAAGCAAAACTCATCGGAACCGATTCTAAAATGGATATTGCTTTACTGAAAATCAATGCCGATGAAAAATTACCTTATTCTGTTTTCGCAGATTCGGACAGTTCTAAAGTGGGCGAATGGGTCTTGGCGGTCGGTAATCCGTACAGCCTTACGTCGACAGTTACAGCAGGAATTATTTCTGCCAAAGCGAGAAATTTAGATACCAACGGAATTCAATCATTCATTCAAACCGATGCGGCGGTAAACCCGGGAAATAGCGGTGGCGCTTTGGTCAATACGCGTGGTGAATTGATCGGAATCAATACGATGATTTCATCGCAAACCGGTTCTTATGTAGGGTATTCGTTTGCAGTTCCTTCCAACATTGCCAGAAAAATTATAGAAGACATCATGGAATTCGGGAATGTACAACGCGGTATTCTGGGTGTTGAAGGTGGCGAGTTGAATAGCGCCGCTTCTAAAGAACTGGGCGTAAAAGAAACCCAAGGATTTTACGTGAAAAAAGTAACTAAAAATTCAGGCGCTGAAAAATCTGGCTTAACCAAAGGCGACATCATCATAAAATTAGACAACCAAGATATCAATACTTATGCAGAACTGTCTGGTTTTATCAATACCAAAAGACCAAACGACAAAGTGCAAGTATCGTATATCAGAGATGGAAAAACCTATTCCGTTCCGGTTGTGTTGACCAAAAACGAATTCTATACCACCGAATTCAAAGGAATTGAATTTGAGAATATTGATGCCGCGGATAAGAAGAAATATCGAATAGATGCTGGAGTTCGTATCAAGGAAATTAACAATGACAATCTGAAACCCTATTACGACGAACTTAAAGGAACAATTATCCTAAGCATTGATAATGTAAAGACAACTGATGTCGAAACCGTTTCTCGAATCATCGAAAAGAAAGACGAAAACCAAAGTGTTAGTATTGAAATGATTAACAAAATGGGACAACGAATTAGAATCATTATTTAAAATTGGGTTAACCTGTTAGTGTAATTCATTTATTTGTTTTCTTAACCACATAGAAACATAGTTTTTAGGAAAATTATCAAGACATTTCATTTTAGCATAGTAAATCGTAACTATGTGAACCAATAATTGGTCTTTTAAAAACTTTTCTTTCTATGTTTCTATGTGGTTATTAACTATAATTCTCTATTTATTTTAATTTCACCCAACCAATTAGGTTAATAATTAATTCTGAAAAAACCACTTCAAATTGAAGTGGTTTTTTTATGGAGAAATTTTTCAAAAAATCATTTACGAAATCGATTGAAATCAATACTTTTGCAAAAAAAAATTAAACTTAACCAGTGCGGACTGAGAATACGTGAGTTTGTTTTGCAGACGAAAAGTCTGCCTATTTGTGATAATGATTTTAGCTATGAATCGCGCTGTGCGAACAAGTAAAACAATTACATATTAAAAATATAATAATTCGTGAATTCGTGGCTAAAAATATTTTTACAAGGGTAAAGCGAAATGAAATCAAACACATAGTTTTAATAACTATTAAGACCAATAAACAACACTAACTATTTTATATTTTCAAACTATGAGCAACACCAATGTATACGAAAAGGAAGTCTCTTTTCAGGTCGACAGAAGAAGAGCTGGCGTAGAATTTATCAAAATCATCAGCGATTTATGGTATGACAAATCCATCGAAATGGTTTTATTCCGAAACCAACTCATCAATCGCAATGTGAGCGACATCATTAACCTCCATGAATATGCAGGTGAATTCGTAGGCAAACCGATTTCTATTTTCGATACGGTAGATATCGCCAAAGCAATTTTGTCACTAGACTTACCGCCTTCTAAATTAGATATTGGAAAACTAACCTACGAATACAACTTAGAAACCAACAAATACAACAACGCACGCGCTTTTGTAATTGACAAATTAAAAAACGCCAAAGACACCCAAGATATTCAACCCAAAGATGTAGTACTCTATGGTTTTGGTAGAATCGGTCGATTATTAGCGCGAGAACTCATGTCAAAAATGGGCAAAGGGAATCAACTGCGACTGCGTGCTATCGTAACCCGTGACAAAAACGATGCGGTAACCTTAGAAAAAAGAGCTTCTTTATTGCGCTATGACTCGATTCACGGTGATTTTCAAGGATCTGTGGTTGCCGATGCTGAAAACAATGCCCTGATTATCAATGGAACAACCGTACATATCATTAC
>CALPOS020000157.1 GCA_943325255.2 Sphingobacterium thalpophilum | reverse complement strand
GTATACAACGCCGCGTGTGAACCTTATTTGCAACAATTGTGTCGCATGTTGAATTCGATGGGAGCCAATATCACTGGCGTTGGGTCGAATTTACTGACTATTGAAGGTGTAGAAAAACTAGGTGGTTGCACGCATCGAATCCTTCCGGATATGATTGAAATTGGAAGTTGGATTGGATTGGCGGCGATGACCAGAAGTGAAATTACCATCAAGAATGTGAGTTGGGATAATTTAGGCGTCATTCCTAATACCTTTCGAAAGTTGGGAATTACTTTAGAGCGACGTGGTGACGATATTTTTATTCCTACGCACGAAAATTATCAAATCAAAACAGATATTGACGGTTCGATTTTGACTATTGCAGATGCGCCATGGCCAGGATTTACTCCTGATTTGTTGAGTATCGTTTTGGTTGTTGCAACCCAAGCTGGTGGTGATGTGTTGATTCACCAAAAAATGTTTGAAAGCCGTTTGTTCTTTGTGGATAAATTGATTGATATGGGTGCGAAAATTATGTTATGTGATCCGCACAGAGCGGTAGTCATGGGGCACGATTTTAAATCTCAGTTGAAAGCAACAACGATGTCTTCACCAGATATTAGAGCTGGAATCTCCTTATTGATTGCTGCTTTGTCTGCAAAAGGAACGAGTACCATTCAAAATATCGAGCAAATTGATCGTGGATACGAGCGCATCGACGAAAGATTGCGTGCTTTGGGTGCTAATATCGTTCGGGTTTAATCTCAGAAAAGATACGAATTGGCGCAAAGAAAATATTTTTGACTTTGCGCCTTTTTATTTTTATAAAACTATTGTTATGGAACTTAAAGCCAAATCAATTCGGCCTTTTATTGGAGCGAAAGATTACAGGACTTCCAGAGCATTTTATTGCGATTTAGGATTTGAAGAAGTAATAATTGCTTCAAACCTGTCCTTGTTTCAATGCGGCGCAACGGGATTCTATTTGCAGGATGCTTATGTGAAAGATTGGGTAGACAATGCAATGATCTTTTTGGAAGTAGACCATGTAAATGATTTTTGGGAAACATTAGTAAAGTTAGATTTGTCTACTAAGTATGAACACGTTCGCATCATTCCAATCAAAGAATACGATTGGGGAAAGGAATGTTTTATTCATGATCCATCGGGTGTACTTTGGCATGTGGGAGAATTCTATAAATAATTTACAGACTCATGACAAACGAACAAACGGCAATAAAAGCTACTTATTTTAGTATCATAGGGAACACTTGCCTTGCCATTGCCAAATTGACTGCTGGTATTTTCGGAAATTCGTTTGCGTTGGTTGCCGACGCTATTGAGTCGACAACCGATATTTTATCTTCGTTTTTAGTTTTGTTTGGCATCAAATATTCAAATAAGCCTGCTGATGATAATCATCCTTATGGACACGGAAAGGCGGAACCATTAATTACTTTTTTGGTTGTTGGATTCTTGATTACTTCTGCTACCATAATTGCGTATGAAAGTATTCTGAATATTCAAATTCCACATCAATTACCGAAACCATGGACGCTAATCGTCTTGGGGATTATTATTTTGTGGAAAGAGTATTCGTTTCGTTTGGTGATGAAAAGAAGCAAAGAATCTAATAGTTCGTCATTGCGGGCAGACGCGTGGCACCATCGCAGCGATGCCATTACCTCAGTCGCTGCATTTATTGGAATTTCGGTTGCACTATTTCTTGGTCAAGGATACGAATCGGCAGATGATTGGGCCGCTTTATTTGCTGCTGGTTTTATCATGTATAACAGTTATCTGATTTTTCGTCCAGCTTTGGGAGAAATTATGGATGAACATTTGTACGATGATTTAATTGAAGATATTAGAAAAATTTCTTACCAAGTTTCTGGAATTATCGATACTGAAAAGTGTTTCATCAGAAAAGCTGGAATGAAGTACCATGTTGATTTGCACGCCATAGTCGATGCGAATTTAACTGTGAAAGAAGGACACGATATTGCCCATCTTTTGAAAGATACTTTGAGAAAAGAAATTCCAGAGTTAGGCCATGTTTTGATTCATATTGAACCGAATGAATAAAGACTAGTTTTTGATTACAATAGTTAGCCACGAATGCTCGAATTTAAAAAAGAAAGATTCGAGCATTCGTGGCTAAACTTTTATTGACCTTATTCTAAGAAATCTAAAATCTTCAATCCAAAAATAAATCCATCGGCTTGCCAGCCATTTTGATAGGCATGCACGTAATCTAAGCGGAATACTTTAAATTTTCCAAATCCCAGATTATTTAGACCGACAGAATATTCGTGATATGGACTTCTATCTGGAATGGAAAGATTGTGATAGCCGAGTACTAATGTTGACTTTAGTTTTTTGAGTAGCGGAATTTTATTCATAATATAACCGCTATCATCATGCTCTGCATGGATTTCGATATACGAATCATTCGTGCTGCTACTATAATAAGGAAGCAGATTAAAAACATTGAGGTATCGATCGTCGGTCCCAACATGTGTTTGATTGCCGTTAAAATGTTTGTAATCAACAAATGCGATATTTTCTGCGTGATAGAACTTTCCTGCTTTGATATTGGTTTCCAGGTTTCCTTTATTTCCTAGCGTAAGATCATAAGTCATTCTCGCGTTGATGTGATCAAAGTTGAAGTTTGATTCATTGCCCGCAAATCCTTTTTCATAATTCAGATACAACACCGGGTATTTGTCATTTGGCAAGTTAAATTTTCCGTCCGGACGCGACAAATATTCTTGTGCAAAGTTGATTCTCGCACTCAAGTTTGCTTTCGCTAGATTGTGTCTGACAATCGAAGGAGTTGTATCATCGCTTGGCAACAAAGGATTATTCGAGGTATAAAGTTTGTCTTTTTTTAGAACAACATAATCGGTGGTATTGAATAATGGTTTTCTTTCGTCGTAGGATAGTTCTGCATTTAGTTTTAATCCATTTAGAATTTCTCTTCCGTAGCTGGCATTTACAAAATTGCGTTCGTACAATTTCATGTAATTGTCTTTAAAGAATAAGCTGCTTACACTATTGACAATTTTACTAATTGGATTTGATCCATTAAATTGATTGACTTTACTGCCTGCGGCAAATCGGAGTTCACTTTGGTTACTATTGCTGAATTTTTTTATAAATGTAAAGTAAGATCTGAATTTTTCCTCCGATAATCCGTAGTCAAAATACGTTTTGATTTGTGTGAACGTTCGTTTGTCGTCGTCTCGCTTCATAAAAGTAATATCGGTGTTGAGATCCCAGCCTTGCACCGTATTAAAACTGATTCCTTTAATCAGACCACCATAGCTCAATTCCCATTTCTTAAACGAGTTGTTGTAAGAATACCCCATAATGATGTCGCTGAAACCCATTTTGTTTCTTTTCGCATCAATAGAATCCAAATATTGTTTTGATTTTTTCTTGGTTTGAATGAGATCCTTTTTTAAATAATCTGCGCTTTCTTCTGAGGTGAGCGGAACAGGGCGAAATTTATTCCAATAAACACTATCTTTTTTGTTCGCGTTATCTTCAAAAGACAGGACTTCTCGGGTAAATGTCTTCTTGTCAAATTTAGGTTCAAAGACATAATTCGAGTACACATAAGAAAAACGACCTGAAATGTTAATGCCAAATATACCTGCAACAAAGTCGAGTGTTTGTGTATTTTTTGCCCATAGCTTGTTGTTTCGGTTGTAACTGAAATTCTGTTTCAATTGGAGCGAATTGAGTGCAGGCATTTGAATTTGGTCTCCCTTTACCGTTAAGTCGACGGCATAAATTGCCCAACTATCTTCTACTATATATAGGTAGCCTTCCATGGCAGGTTCGTTATTGCGTTTTGGTGTGACCTTAATTTTGTTTATTTGAATATTATTTTCATTAAAAAAGGTGCCCTCTATTTTGTACTTATAATAGTTAAAGGCATTATCTGCAATGGGTGAAACTACATTAACTTGAAACGGTATGTAGTTTTCATAGAAGTCGAAATTGGCAGACGCCGCTGTGTTGAAGCTAAAGCCATTGTCGTTGCCGCTTACTTTAGAAGCCACAATCACTTCCTTCATCTTGTCTGGTTTTTTGTAAGTAATTTTCGAAACCGTTTCCGAAAGGTATAAGATGCCGCTTCTTGTTGAGTCCAACATTTCATCAAACGAGTCAAACTTTTGTCCCATTATTTTTTTAGGTGCGTCTTTTATTTTGAAAATACCTCGGGAGTAGAAATTGGCTTCGTATTTTTCTGTTGGCTCGGCGTTCTCTTTCTTGTGAGCAATTGCATTTCGAATTACTTCGTTGGCGGGGTTGTTTTTTTTGTCGATGACAACGGTTTGTAGCTCGATGTTTTCTTCGTCTAGTTTTATATCAAAAGTTTTCAAACGTTTTTCATGAACGTACTTTATTTTTTGGCTTTTGTATCCGAGATATTGGTAAACGATAATATACTTGCCTTTTCCAGGTACATTTAGATAGTATTCCCCTGCATCATTGGTCGTGGTGCCGAAGTACGTGTCTTCTATACGAATGGTTACAGAAGGTAAAGGATTGCCGCTGATGTCAGTAACGGTTCCTTTAATTTGCGCAACCGCAGTCATTGAAAGCAAAACGAGGATGGTGAAAAAGATGTTCTTCATGGTATAGATAGTTTTAGTGAATTATAAAATAAAAGACTGCAGTGCCAAGCGATAGCTGTTTAATCCAAAGCCAATCACAATACCTTTGGCGTGTGGTGCAATAAAAGAATGGTGTCTGAATTCCTCTCTGGCGAATGTATTGGAAATATGTACTTCAATGACTGGCGTTGCAATTGCTCTGACTACATCGCCGATTCCTACTGAAGTGTGCGTGTATGCTGCGGCGTTGAGAATAATGCCATCGTAATCAAAACCGACTTCTTGAATCTTGTTGATGAGTTCTCCCTCAATATTGCTTTGGAAATAGGACAATGCAACAGTGTAAAATTCCTTTTGCAATTGATGAAAGTACGATTCGAAGGTTTCGCTGCCATATACGGCTGTTTCTCTTTTTCCTAGTAAGTTGAGGTTTGGGCCGTTAATGATCATTATTTTCATTTTCAAAATTTTTAGTAAAAATAGCGAAAATGTGAATTTGTTCCATTGAACAAAGGAAATTTTAAAAATTCGAAGCTTATATAATAAAAACACGGTTTTTAAGGCGTTTTTAATGAGCTAGTTATGCCGTTTTTGGGCGTAAAAACTAAAAAAATAATCAGTTATTAACAATTTTCAAACGATTTGTTAATAAATAAGTTAATAAAAGCGAGGGCGTTTTTATGTTTTCAAAATT
>CALPOS020000156.1 GCA_943325255.2 Sphingobacterium thalpophilum | reverse complement strand
AACTTTTCCTTCTTCGAAATCACCGACATCTGTCGCTATTGACTTTTGAATTTCATTTCTTTTGTTTTTGGTAAAAACAATAAGCTTTTTATTCATCAGCAATTCATCGGCAATTTTTACTGCCGTTTCAACGTAACCACCGCCATTGTCGCGCAGATCAATAATAAAGTTCTTCATGCCCGCATTCCTCAGTTTGGTCATACCATGTTGAAATTCGTCGTACGTCGATTCTGCAAAACGATTGATTTTAAGATATCCGGTATTTGAATTAAGCATCAAAGACGCATCAACGCTTTTGATTGGCACTACATCTCGTTGCAACTTAACCTTGAATTTTTTATTCGTGCTTTTCCTAAAAACCGTGAGCACCACTTCAGAACCTGGCTCCCCTTTTAATTTAGAAAACAAACTATCCGATGGTAATTTCCGGCCGTAAAGCTTAACATTATCAGCATACAGAATACGATCTCCAGCTTTTATTCCCGCCTTTTCAGAAGGTCCGTTTTCAAGCGGTTTTATTACAGCCACGGAATCTTTATACATGTAGAAATTGATTCCGATTCCAACAAAATCGCCTTTCATACTTTCCGCTTCGTCAGATTGCAGACTTGGTGGCAAATAAACAGAATGTGGGTCGAGTTGTGCTAGAATGTTTGTAACCGTTAAATCTACTATGGAATCTGTATTTACTTTGTCGACATATTCACCATCAATAAACTCAAGTAATCTATTAAGTTTGTTTTTTGGGTTGTTCTTAGAAGAAAATGGTCGGTGAACTGGGAAATTCAAAATACTACCGAGCAAAACACCAAATGCCAGTGCAAATGAAATTATAATCGGTAAGTATATATTGCTTTTTTTCACTTAGTCTAAATCTTCAATTTGTTCGACCATAACGCCCGCTTGCAACAAGAAATCAACTCCTGTCGTATCGCGATATCCATGTTGATACACTACGCGTTTAATCCCAGATTGATGTATTAATTTGCTGCATTCCTGGCACGGAGAAAGCGTAATATATAAAGTAGCACCTTCGCAGGTTTGAGTAGAACGCGCCACTTTTAGGATTGCATTTGCTTCGGCATGCAACACATACCAATTGGTCAAACCTGCTTCATCTTCGCAGCAATTCTCAAATCCGGAGGGCGTGCCGTTGTATCCGTCTGAAATAATCATACGATCTCGCACTATGATTGCGCCCACTTGTTTGCGCTTACAGTACGACAATAAACTCCATTCTTTGGCGATTCTAAGATATGCTTTGTCGTATTTATTTAATTTTTTTAGTTCCATAATGGTTTGTTCCAAATTTCGTTTTCAATTATCATTGGCGTTACGACGCCGACAATAAAGGCCGAGGTAACTATGGTAAAATCTCGTTTTGATAGTTTAAAAATGGTTTGCGTGATAAATGATATTAATAGAATTGTCAAAACCACGGTCATTTGCGCTGCTTCAATTCCAATTGAAAATTCACACAACGGCAAAATCTTATCCGAACTATTTCCAGGCAATATGGTCTTGAAGTAATTCGAAAATCCCAAACCGTGAATCACACCAAAAAATAAGGTAATCATAACTACTGAATTTATAGATTTAGTAATCGATGATTTTTTCAATGCGATAAAGTTAAAAACTGCAGTCATTAAAATGGTTACAGGAATTAGAAACTCTATGAGATTTTCATTGACTTTAAGTAAATTAAAAACAGATAGCACCAATGCCAACGTATGACCAACGGTAAAGACCGAAATCAGCAGAAGCAGGCGTTTCCATTCTTTCATCGAATGTACAGCGGTCAAAGCAATCAAAAATAAAACGTGATCGTACGCTTTAATGTTTAATACGTGCTTTAAACCAATTTCAACATAAATCCAAAAATCTGACATGGCCACTACTTTATAGATTTGGGCTTGTAAACTTACAATTAATTTTAAAAAACAAATCCAATAAAATCACAAATCTATAGCGCAAAAATTTAAATAAAATCATGACAAAATAGTTTCGAATAAAAACGAAATAAATATATCTTTGCAGTAGAATTTAAACCCTAACCTATGTCATTTTCAGATTTATTTGATAGCGAATTTAAGAACCGTAATAAAGGTCATTTTTCATCTATTGTACGTGTCGCTGTGCACGACGGAGAATTTTCTCCTGAAGAAAAAAAATTCCTAGACAAACTGGCGCTGCATCTAGAAATTACGCCTGCAGAGTACGAAGAAATCCTTGAGAACCCTCTCAAATATCCGATTAATCCGCCCTATTTATATACACAGCGATTAGAGCGACTGTATGATTTAGCGCGCATGGTATACGTAGATCATCATTTAGGAGAAGCACAAATAAAGTTATTGCGCAAGTTCGGAATCGCGTTGGGTTTCACACCAGCAAACAACAATTATATCGTAGATAAAGCAATGGCTTTGATTGGCGCTAATGTTGATTTAGATACTTTTATCTACGAGATGCAACATATGAATAAATAAAAAATTCTAAAAAATAAAATTCCAAATTCTAAGGTTTAAAACTTTTGGAATTTGGAATTTTATTATTGGAATTTCTAATATTTACTCAGCTTGGCCAAATGCATAAATTCTTCTGCTTTCTGCACCATATTATAGCTTCCGCAGAAAAAGGGAACCCGCTGGTGTAATTCTGTGGGTTCAATTTCCATGATTCTTCCAAATCCGTCGGATGCTTTTCCTCCTGCTTGCTCGGTGATAAAAGCCATCGGATTGCATTCGTACAACAATCGCAACTTTCCTTTGGGTGCTTTTGAACTGGTTGGATAAATATAAATTCCGCCTTTAATCATATTCCTGTGAATGTCGGACACCAAGCTTCCGATATATCGCGACGTATAAGGTCGATCGCCTTCTTCTAATTGACAATATTTGATATAATCTTTAACGCCTTGTGGGAAATGAACATAATTCCCTTCGTTGATAGAATAAATCGACCCATCTTCCGAGAATTGCATATTGGGATGCGACAAATAGAAAGTTCCAATGGCAGGATTAAGCGTAAATCCGTTAACACCATGACCTGTAGTATACACCAACATGGTCGAAGTTCCGTAGATCACATAACCAGCAGCCACTTGATTGATTCCCGGTTGCAGGAAATCTTCCAAGGTAACTGGCGTTCCAACTGGCGTGATACGGCGGAAAACTGAAAAAATAGTTCCCACTGAAACATTGACATCTATATTGGAAGAACCATCAAGCGGATCCATTAACACGACATATTTATTGTTGTGACTCTTGTCTGAACCAGAAACGGTAATAAAATCGTCGTTTTCTTCCGACGCGATACCGCATACAATTTCACGATTGATCAAGGTTTGGATAAAAATCTCGTTGGCATATACATCAAGCTTTTGCTGATCTTCTCCTTGAATATTTTGTTCTCCAGCTGCTCCAACAATATCAACTAAACCCGCTTTGTTAACCTTATAGTTGACCACTTTTGCAGCGAGTCGAATGGAGTTGATAATGCGAGATAATTCCCCTGAGGAATACTGAAAGGCATTTTGGTTTTCAATAATAAATTCACCGAGTGTTTTGTTGCGTTCTTCCATTACGAAATCGTTGTAGTTAGTGGTGCAAATATAGTTGGAAATTCCAATATTCAAATTCCAAATTCCAAGTTTTACTGCATATTATTGGAATTTGGAATTTCATCATTCGAATTTTATACTTTGGATTTGTATATTTGTTTTTGAAATCGAAAACCCTAGCCCCGATAGCAGTAGAAATCCTTTTTTTGTCAGCCCGAGGGCAGTCGAGGTTTTTTTTCAAAACAAATAGATTGTAGTTAATAGCGGGAAAAAGCTCCTAACTGAAAAATGAAAAACAAAATTTTTATTAAAAATTGGCTTCATAACAAACCCTATAACAAAGAAACTTCTGTTGATATAGAATATCTTTCAATAGCAAACAAAGTTTATAAAGAATTCCAATCTTGTCTTTACATTTTTGATGAAATTGGAGCAGATGATAATGAAGTAGCGGATTTGTCGATTTTCTTAACTTGTTACTTGGAAGATTTAATTTCCGACACCAACTTTTGGAATACTTTCGTCCGAATTCATTTTTCAAAATACAACAAAGAAATTCCGTTCTATTCTTTAAATGATTATCAAACTGGAGAAGTCAATTTGGTTGATATTCAATTTCTAATTTGGTATGCGTTGAATATGCTGAATAGACAACGATTCTTAAGTCCGTATGATTCTTATATTACCGTTTTAGCAGAACTTGTTTTTGAAATATTAGATTACGAATATGACTATGTGGAAGAAAACAAGGTGCTCAAAGCGCATTTTATACTGAACCCCAACGCTGATTTTTACGAAGTAAGAAGAATGATTCAAAAACTTTTGTTTGAAACATATTTGTTTAGCATCGATGCTCAAAAAGAACTGAATGCAAAAATCGATGGAGCCATTGAGGAATATGAAGATGATGATTCAGAGAATCTGACAATGATATTAAATAGTATTACGGACAAACACACTCATGCTTATAGAACCAAGCTTTTGGCTATGAAAGGTAAAGAATGGTTGGCAGAAATTCTTGGGAAGGAGCATTCATTATCTGAACCGATTTCAAATATTTCAGAAAAAATAGCGAGTTATTTTTTATACAAAGAACAAAACAAAACACATTTTCAATTTCAACATGTTGCCACGGATACTATTTTTGATTTGACCAAAGATAGTTTTGAACTGCGATTCCCTCTTGATGACAAACACATCTATTACATTGAAATGATCCTTTGGAAAAAAGAATGGGTTTTCTCTGGAATATGTTTCCCAACAGATTTTAATGCGGACATTATTTTAGATGAGAAAAGTGACAATGGTAATATTAATAAGGTTTTGCAGCTCAACGAAAAATACATGAACGATTCAATGGAAACAATTCAAAATCAAGAAAAAACATTTCTCAAAAAATATGGCTCAAGTGTTTTGTTTTTAAAGGCCAATGATGTCCCGGCTACTTTAAATGAATTTATTAATATTTACAATAACAGCATTACAAAAGACAAAAAAAACAAAGAAAAAGATAAGGATGAAGCGATAAAAAGACAAAAAGACAAAGGTTATCTCAATCATGAACAAGGAAGTTTTGAAATGGAAAGTGATGAAAACGTATTACTCTTTTTTAATCCTAATACTGGAATTGAAATGTATCATGATATTTGTAGCATTTTCCCAGACAAAGAAAATCCTTTCTATGATACTGAGGACAGGTTTGCTGTAAAGATGTTTTTATTTTCGGATATCTATCCTAAAGAATTGGTTGGTTTT